>JAHZKU010000286.1 GCA_022600255.1 Actinomycetes bacterium
GAATCCCGTGGCGACCAGCGGCGTCGGCCGCAACGTCCGAAGCGTCTCCGCTGAGCCCCGGCCTTGCGGACTACGATGTGCCGCGGCTACGCAACGACCTACTGACCGCACTGACCAAAAGCTCTGGAAGCCTCGATGCTGCGGCCGTGCTCCCGTGGCTACTTTGGCGTCGCCCGCAACGCCAACCCTCTGCCCAGCAAGTCAACGAACTTCTCGGGCAAGCCAGCCTGCTGGGGCTCACCGGCCTCGGCGCACTGTCGGACATCGGGAACGGCTTGATCGCTGGGCAGAGCATCCCCGCGCTTGCCGCGGCTTTGGCCCAAACCCTGCCCGAAGTCTCCGACAAGCTCGTTCTGCAGGCCGACCTGACCGCTACCGCCACGTTCCCACTTACCCTGGCCGCACAGCGCCGACTCGAGGGCTGTGCTGACTTCGAGTCTGGTGGTGGTGCCACGGTGTACCGGTTCACCGCTGAGTCCTTGGCGCGTGCGATGGCTGCGGGAGAACGGGCCGATGCTGTCATTCAATGGCTGGAAGATGAGACTGCCAGCGCCCTGCCGGTGGCGCTGCGAGTCTTGATCGAGGATGTTCAGCGCAACCAGGCCATTGTGGCGGTCTCGGACGCCACGGCAGTCATGCAGACCAACGCCGAACTTGTCGACCGGTTGGTCCAAGATGCCTCACTGCAGGAGTTAGGGCTGCGCCGAGTGGCCGACACCGTGGTGACCGCGGCCGTGTCCGGCGAGGCCTTGGCGCAACGACTTCGGGCGCTGGGCTACAGCACCAGTTGGCAACCACAAGAGACAGCCAGCCACAATCAAGACATCGCCGCGCAGGAGCAACCAGCGCTGGGAACTGACCAGGAGCGTGCCGGGCGGATTGTGGCGGCCCTGCTGAAGACCGAAGGGCCTGTCCCGCAATCGGCTCCGCGGCCCCCCGAAACCAGCACAGCAACCTACGAAACAACAGCCCTGCTTGCCAAACTGGCGCAGAGTCGAGACGATGCACATCCCGTGTGGCTGAGCTACAGCGACGCAGACGGCTTGGTCGCCACTCGACAAGTCGACGTGATCGAGATCGACTCAGGCCAGGTGACAGCACTGACACGCGACACGAACGCGATCGTTCAGATTGCAGTAGCTCGCTTGCTGACCGCCGCTAGCTGATCCGAACCCCCTCGGCGCTTATGCGGCCAGCGCAACCGTGGCACCCGCCAGCGGGAACTGTCTTGGCCAAATCAGTGAGAGAATTAGCGAATGGCTGCTGGACCCCTCATCGTACAAAGCGACAAGACACTACTCCTCGAGGTTGACCACGACGACTACGAGGCCTGTCGCAACGCGATCGCTCCATTCGCCGAGCTTGAGCGTTCCCCTGAACACGTTCACACCTACCGACTGACGAATCTCGGCCTTTGGAACGCGCGGGCGGCCGGTCACGACGCTGAACAAGTCGTGGATGCCCTGATGACGTATAGCCGATTTCCGGTTCCGAACGCACTCCTGATCGATGTTGCCGAAACGATGGCACGTTATGGTCGGCTCACCCTGAACGTGCACCCCAGTTGGGGGCTGATCTTGTCGACCACACAGCCTCATATCCTCAGCGAGGTCCTGCACAGTAAGAAGATAATGCCGCTGCTCGGCGATCAGATCGACGAAGCCACGGTGCGGGTACACCCCAGCGAGCGCGGTCGGCTGAAGCAGGTCCTGGTGCAACTCGGCTGGCCCGCCGAGGACTTAGCCGGGTACGTGGATGGGGAACACCATGACATGACCCTGGCGGCCGATGACTGGGAGATGCGCACCTACCAAGAACAAGCCGTCGCAGGGTTCCTGGCGGGCGGCTCCGGGGTTGTGGTGTTGCCGTGCGGTGCCGGAAAAACCATCGTGGGCGCTGGGGCGATGACCGCCGTGGCTGCCACCACCCTCATTTTGGTCACCAACACCGTCGCAGCCCGACAGTGGAAGGCCGAACTCCTCAAACGAACCAGCCTTACCGAGGAGGAGGTCGGCGAATACAGCGGTGTTCGCAAGGAAATCCGCCCCGTCACGATCGCTACCTACCAAGTCTTGACCACGCGCAGAAAAGGCGTTTACACCCACTTGGACCTCTTCGATGCCCGCGACTGGGGCCTGATTATCTACGACGAAGTGCACCTGCTGCCCGCACCGGTTTTTCGATTCACCGCGGACATCCAGTCCCGCCGCCGGCTCGGCCTCACAGCAACACTGATTCGAGAAGACGGCTTGGAGAAGGACGTCTTCAGCCTGATCGGGCCCAAGAGGTACGACGCACCGTGGCGGGAAATTGAAGCGCAGGGCTGGATCGCCCCGGCCCATTGCACGGAAGTCCGGGTCACCCTGTCCGACACCGAAGCCGCAACCTACGCCATCAGTGAACCCGAGGATCGCTATCGGTTCGCGGCCCACGCACCCGCAAAGGCGCGCGTGGTGAAAAAACTGTTGGAAAGGCATCCTGACGAGCAGGCCCTAGTGATCGGACAATACATCGACCAACTCGAGGAACTCGCTGCGGAGTTGGACCTTCCCCTAGTCACCGGCAAGACCCCGGTTCGTGAGCGGGAAAGGCTTTTTCAAGCCTTTCGGGATGGCACCCAACAGGCGCTGGTGGTCAGCAAGGTTGCCAACTTCAGCGTTGACTTGCCCGAGGCCGCGCTGGCGATCCAGGTTTCTGGCACGTTCGGATCACGCCAGGAGGAAGCCCAGCGGCTAGGCCGGCTGTTACGCCCCAAACACGACGGTCGCACGGCACACTTCTACACCGTGATTACCCGCGACACGGTAGACGCGACCTTCGCGGCCAAACGGCAGCGGTTCCTTGCTGAGCAGGGGTACGCCTACGACATCGTTGATGCTGACGATCTCCTATATGGGTCCGGAAGCGTAACTCCGCTGGATTGAACCACCGCGCTGCGCCGGATTAGTGTGACACAGTATGCCTGTGAATCCACCGCTCCAACCCGCTGCTCTACTGCGTCTAATCGGCGTCGCGATTGTTCTGGGCCTCGTTGCGGCGCTCGGCGCTGCAGTCTTTACCTGGGTGGAACATGAACTCCAGCACTGGCTCTGGGAATCACTGCCGCAGACCCTTGGCTGGGAAGAACCAGCCTGGTGGTGGGTACTGGCCGTCCTCCTAGCGGGCGCACTGCTGGTCTACGGTGCGGTGCAGCTACCCGGCCGTGGCGGGCATAGCCCACTAGCGGGATTGGGATTCGACCTAGGGCCGGATGTGATCATTTCCGTAGTCTTGGCCGCGCTGGCTTCACTAGCCTTTGGAGCGGTCCTTGGCCCGGAGGCCCCCCTACTGGCGATCGGCACTGCGCTCGGATACTTGGCACTGCGCAACCCGTCCACCACCCAGCGAGAAGTCCTGATGCTGGCCGGCGCTATGGCCGCGGTCAGCATTGTGTTCGGCAACCCGCTTGTGATCGCCATCTTGTTACTCGAGGGCGTCCTGCTGGGCGCAGCCAGCAAAGCCTCACCTATGCTGCTTCTACTGCCCACGCTGGCCGCCTTGGGAAGTGGCTACGTTCTGCAAGTCGGCATCGGCGCTTGGAGCGGTTTCGAATCCGCCAGCCTGAGTCTGCCCGGACTGCCTAGCTATCCAACACTGCAGATTCCCGACTTGATCCTGGCTGTTCCAGTCGCGTTAGGAGTCGGCCTTCTTGTGGTCCTCGCCGTACGGTTGGCCGAATGGTTCGAACCGTTTGCCAAACGCCAGGTGCTCCCTGCACTGCTGCTCGGCGCTGCGGTTATTGCGGTTGTGGCCTTGCTGAGTCGGGCCATCACTGGCTTCGGGGTGGAATTGGTGCTGTTCTCCGGGCAGGCCGCCATGCCCGAACTCATCACGATCAGTTCCATCGGAGCGCTAGCCGTGATCGCAACAGCCAAGGCCATCGCCTATGCCCTAAGCATGTCGATCGGGTTTCGGGGCGGCCTGGTTTTTCCGGCGGTGTTCCTAGGCGTGGCCGTCGCCGCCGCTACGGCCTTGATCGTGGAGAGTTCCTCGGTCACCGCACTAGCTGCTGCCGGGATCGCCGCAGCAGTCGCAGCCACGATTCGGCTGCCGTTCACCGCCGTAATGCTGGCCGTCCTGCTCATCGCGCCGGCCGGATTGGCTGTCACGAGCATCGCGATTATTGGCGCGGTCCTCGGGTTGCTTGTGCGCCTGGGTATTGACGGGCGTTTTGGGCCGCCCGCCGCCGGCGCAGACATCGCCGGCCAAGTCACCCGGCCCACCTAGTGAGCAGACTGACGAATCAGTAGCGGGTGCCGCCTTTGATTTGATCGAACTTCGGCCGCAGATCAAACAGGTAGATCAGGGAAATCACGATTGAGGCGATACCGAAGATGTTCAGCGGATCGGCCACCACAACGATCGCGACCGCAGCCCCGACACCAGTCAGAATCAGCCACAATGACTTCGACTTGCGTTCCACGTACGGAAAGTAGTTTTGCGGGCGGCGGAGGCAATCAACGAACGCCCAAATCCCAAGGCCCAACACCAGCACACCTAACACGGTCGAAATCAGGTTTTGAAACCGCCAAAAGTCCATAGACAGAGCTTAGTCGGCGGCGCTCCATTGGCCGAATCCGACGCGTCTACAGTGTCTGCATCTTGAGTCGGCAGCACGGCTGCGAACCGTGAGACCGAATCCTTGGATCAGCCTTGGGTCTACGACGCGGGCGGGGCTGCTTCACCCGTGCGATACCGGTTCCCAAGTTCCATTGTCAAGGCATGGATCACATCGTGGACCTGGGCCCGCAGTTCCGAAACAGAGCGTTCCTCCTGCTTGAGTCTGCGCAGAACCAGTGCCGCTTGTTCGCCGTCAACCCTTGCTGAGGCAGACAAACCAACATCGGCGACTAATCGCTCAGCGTACCGTTGGTTCTCTTCCATCCGGGTCGGTTCCTGCGTGACTCGGGCCTGGCCACCCTGCGACGGCACCGAAAGTGTCAGCACCGACGTGAGCCGATCGACTAGTGACTGGTCCGAATCGGCCTCATCCGACACCAGCTCGGCCCCAACGATCTCGATCCGACCCTGCAGCATGCGGCGTAAGTAGGACAGATCGGCCTCCTCTTGCCGGGCCATGTCGCGCCGCTCTCGCAGTTCTTCGACTGCGATATCACCCATGTCCGCTACGAAGGCTGGGTCCAAGACTCGGTCCATTCGGCGACGACCGCCCGCTAGGAGTTCCACAGTTTTATCCTCACCTACGACGCAGCTTGTCTAAACATCAGCCTATTGCAGAGCCACCCGATTGGACCATATCGAACCGCCCGACAACAGGGATCCGACTCAGGCACCGATACGCCCATCACGATGGTTGACCCCCACACCGCCGCTCCCGCAGCGTGGTCAGCGGGACAAACCGGGCGTATGGACCGCGAACCGGGCGCAGCGGCATGGGGTCGCCGCGACCGTAGTCGTCACCGACCACCAAGCGATAGGCTCACTGGCAAGGCATTCCAAGATAGGTACGCAGGTGCAAGCAGAGACGCAGTTCGGCAACGGGGCGCTGGAAGACGCTGCCCTGGATCTCGCTGCGCAAGAAGCTACCGGACGCCTCCTCGTGAGTGGGACTGAGGGCCTCTACGGCTGGCTGTGGTTGCGCGACGGGTTGCTGAGTGGCGCCTCCGGTCCGGGTTCTCGCCCGCTGATCGCCAATCGCCTTGCCACATTCGAACTTCTTGCCAAATCTCAGATCGGCAAACTCATCTCAGAGACACGATCACGACCCGGCGCCCGAATGATTGAGGTGCTGATTGAGCGCGACGCGGTGCCAGCTGAGTTCATCGCAGAGTTCCTGGCCGTTGCGGCGGCTGAACAGATTGCCCACCTAGAAGCGATGCCGATATCGGCAGTACGGTTTGAGCCGGGCGTGGTGCACCGCGCAGGACCATCCGATCTCACTGTCCAAGCCGCGCTGACAGCCTGCCGCTCCATGCGAACAGAGTTGGCAGGAGTCGATGCCGAGACCACCTTTGCCACCAGCACTTCGACTTCAGGAATTCGCGAACCGGTCGCGCGGAGTCTAGCGAGCTATTGCGATGGCTCCCGAACGCTGACGCAGATCGCCCACGTGGCCGGTCTAACGCACCACGAAACGATTTTGTGGCTTGAGGGTATGCTCGCCGCCGGCCAGATCGCGACCACTCAAACGCAGCCGGCGCTCACCGATTGGGAACATCAGACGCCACTGCCACAGGCGACAGCAACATCAGAGCCGGAGCCAGCCCCTGGGACCGGGAGGACAGATCCAACCGCTTCCGAAACGATCCCGGCGACCCGTCCCCCGCTACCCTCGGGACCAACCGATGCCTTAAGCGATGAACCCGAGCCGGTGCCGCCAGCACCTCAGCCGCCAACAGATGCGCCTCGGGACCAGGCTCCGGATGCCGCCTCAGACCGGCGCCACCTCCTCTCCACTTTGGCCGCACTGAGCGCGGAGGCAGACAGCCATAGACCCACCAAGGACCAAACGAGACCAGGTTCATCCTCAGACGCCGAAGCGGAGCAGTCGGAGGGTCAGAAGGTCGCTGGCTCCGCGTCGCGGGATTCCGACGCTGATGAGTCCGAAACCCAGTTCTCGGCGGAGACTCCCACCGGCGGCCGCGGCATTGCCAGCGAGATGTTCCGTGAGTTGCACTCGCTAGGGGAAGACTAAGCGGGGACCGCAGGAACTACTAGACACCCCAGCGGCAACTTCTCAACCGGCAAAGACGATCGGCACCTGGCTAGCTGGTGTCCCGGCCACCGTCAACTCTGCTGTGGGATCGACGCGACGTTTGATCGTGGCCAGCGCGAGGGGGCCGTTCTCATAGTGGTTGGTGACCGAGGTGATCTGCCCCACCTTGCGGTCAGCCAGAAAAACCTCGGCGCCTGGGGCAACCGGCGTTTCGGAGTCACTGAGCAGCAGCTGCACGAGTCGACGCGGGGGCCTACCCATGTTGTGGGTGCGGGCAACAGCTTCCTGGCCGCGATAACACCCCTTGGCTAAGTGGACGCCCGGCCCAATGAGCCCTAACTCATGAGGCAAGGACTTTGGGTCGGCATCAGCTGCAACCCGGGGGACGCCCGCTGCAACCCGCAGCGCCTCCCAGGCCCACGTACCAGCCACAGATTCGGACCCTGCCAAGACCTCATCGAGTTGCGACCGGGCGATGATCCACTGATCGATCGGAAAGACCCCCGGACGTTCAGGGACATATTTCTGGGCGCCCCCGCCGGCATCTATGCCAGCCGGTGTCACCCCCGTGCCCGCGAACTCCCCCGGCATCTGCCAATGCGCGAGCGTGCCGGCGGGGGCCGCCGCAGGGGCACCCGCCACTACCGCGGTGGTTTCGGAAACGTCGTGCACTTCAACGCGCAGCATGAACCGCATCGCATTCAGGTAGTCCAAGACCGCCTGCTTCTCATCCGCCTCCACGATCAACCAGCAGCGATCTGCGCCGGCCACGATGTGCAACTCATGCAGCGCATGACCGTTTTGATCCAGGATCAGCGCCATGCGCGAATCCCCGGCCGGCAAGTCCGTCAGATAAGCCGTCGTGAGGTCATGCAGCCAGGTGAGGCGGTCGACGCCGTCTACCACGATCACCCCGAGATGCGACAGGTCAACCAGCGCGGCCCCACGGGCCAACTCGCCTTGCTCGATGAACGGACTGCCGAGGTGCCAGGCCACGCCAACATCTCGCTTCGGTTGCCCGTTGGGGGTCCCATCGGACGGATCATCGGTTGGATTCTCAGATGCGGTCACACTTCATTATCCGCTTTGAGGCAAGCTGCGCATAACCCCGTTAACGCCGTGTGACTTAAGTCGACAGCAAATCCGCGTTCCCGGACCAAGTCTGCCTCGAACCCAGCGGCAGCGCCACGATCGATCGACGTGACCGAACCGCACGCGCGGCAAGACAGATGGATGTGCCGTTCGGAGGTGGCCAGATGGTAAACCGGCGATCCACTGCCTAGGTGGCTGTGTTCCACCAGCCCGACCGATTCCAATAACGCAAGCGCGCGGTAGACGGTGGTCCGGTTCAGACCGGGCGCGGACCGGCGCACCCAGCTCAAGATGGTGTCCTGCGTCGGGTGGGACAAATCCCGAATCGCTAGGAGGATCAGCTCGCGCTGGGACGTAATTCGGAATCCGTGGCTGCGCAGTTGTTCTTCCCAAGCGGCCACTTCCCGCGGTAGGGACGCCGCAGGCGGCTGTCTGGGCTCCTCGCCTGCGGGCGTCTGCATCGGACTAGTCAGCTGTTCGTGGAACAGGTTTCAGCTGCGCGGCCAGGTGATTTTGCATCGGGTGGCCCATCGCGGCCATGTCGAACGTCCAGAGCAGTTCGCCATCCACCAGACCATACAGCCGCTGACCCGCGGTGTAAGGTTTGGCAGATTCGGTGCGCGCCACCGCATCTGTCTGTAGTTGCGCTCGCGCACCGGTGATCTGGCTGGTCTCTAGCCCAGTGATCTCAAATGCGCCATTCCAAATCTCGGAATAGCCGGTGGGGTGTGACACCAGAAACTCAAACTGATTGTCCGGCCGGGGACGCAAGAATCCGGTTTCGCTGGCTGCAGGGCGGACGCGTTCCCCATTGTCATCAATGATCCAAGACCGAGACCAATAGCTCAGAAACGGCCGGCCGTCACAGCCGAACTCCAGCTCTTGCCCAAACCGGAAATCGTCGATACCAGGATAATGACCGAGCCCGACACCAGCCCATTGCCCTATCAGCCACTCGGCTGGAGCCAATTCCAGGGGCAGTTCAGCCACTAGTTTTGGCCCTTGAACAGCTTCACAATCACATAGATAGAGAACCACGCGATCAGCAGACTTACAGCCACCAACAGACCTTCGAAGAACAGCAACACGCTGTCACTATACCCAGATGATCTCTGCGTGAGCCATCCGCATCATCGCGCACGGCAACCCGCTCGATCTCCTGGGGCACCTGAACCTCGGTACCATGTCGCATGGCCAGAGCACTCGTTGTCAAGATCACCGCCGGGGCCGATGACCCCGAGCGGACCATCACAGCCCTGAACGTCGCTTCGGCGGCGGCGGTCTCCGGCGTGGCCGTTTCACTGTGGCTTTCCGGAGATGCGACCTGGCTAGCCACCAAGACCGGTCAACCGGAGTTGATCATCGCCGGCGCACCGGACTGGCAAGAGCTCTACGACACCGCAACGAGCATAAGCGGCGCCAAGGTGTGCGCACAGTGCGCCCAACGTCGCGGAATCCGCAGCGAAGACCTGCGCGACGGCGCAACAATCGCGGGGGTGGCCAGCTTTGTGGCCGAGGTTACCGAGCCCGGCGTGCAGGCCCTCGTCTACTAGGTGCGGCGGGAATCTGGGCCTAGCTCAAGCGTGAGGCCATTGGACCCGGATACCCGTAACGTTGGCCGCTGATTGTGACGATTCGGGCATCGGCAGCGATGTCAGCCGCTACATTGACGTGCATAGGTAACGTCCGATGCTTGGCACCAGCGGTAGCCCAGAGGCAGGCCCGCTGGCCCAACAATCCGGCAGAAAAACCGCCATGGCGCCTAAATCCGCCACCGGCGTAGCAGAGGAGACGAGTCGTCGTGCCAGTCGCAGTACCGATCGTGGCTGGTACGGCCATCCGCGGCGTGGCCGCCACGATGATGATGCGTGGAGTGCTGACCCGACACCCAAACGCGTTCCTGATTACCTTGGCGTCGTTTGGCGTCACTCTCCCCTTGCATCGATCTCAGGAACACATTCGATCCGATATTCGCAAAGGACTGCGGGCGCAGGGTCGTGCAGAAGAGGCACCCGTTGTGCTGGTGGGCCATTCGCAGGGTGGCCTGGCAGTCCTTCGTTACGCCATAGACAACCCAGATCAAGTTCTCCACGTGATTGGTGTGGGGGTACCTTGGCTTGGTTCCCGGAGTGCGGGCCGGCTCACCAAAGCACTGAGTTGGACCGGACGCGACTTGACGCCAGGGATTTCAGATATGGCCGAAGATTCACCCTACTTGGCCAAACTGCGACAAGACTTACCGCAAATTGCCGACAAGGTCACCAATATCTACAGCACCCACGAGATGTTCATCCGCCCGTACACTGCCGCACACATTGCTGTTCCGGGCGTCACCAACATCCTGATCGCGCCCGAAGATGAGTACCTCAGGCACTTGCAGTCTTACCCGCAGTTTCCGGTTGATGACCTGATCTCACGCAAGACATCACACTTGGGGGAAATGGGTGCACCTGAAGTCCGGAGTCGCATCTGGCAAATCGTCGACGAAGTCACTGCGCAGTTCCAAGCTGGGTAAGGGCAGAAACTCAGACCTAGTGAGGCGGATCCAAGCTGACCTCGGACCACCCGCGCACCACCCGACTCGGGCTAGGCCGACCGTTCCGGCTTAACGCGAGGTGATCCGCCGGAAGGTCAGGTAAACCTGACACCCGAGGCAGACTCCGAAAGCAGCGTTCAAGAACGCCGCCGCCAGCGCAAACGCCACCGCGACATAAGCCACCGCAGTGACTTCGAAGGCCATTGCGGCCACCGCGATCAGAATAAACACAAACCCGACTAGCTGCGCGAAGCGCGGCGGGGGCTCGTCCTCGTATTCCTTGGGGGCACCCAGCCGAGGCCGAATGGCCACACGATACAGCCAACCGTAGGGCTGAAACCGCAAACCGAACATGGCACCGATCCCGAACGCAAAGCCCTGGATCGTGAGCAGAATCGCCGCTAGATCTTGGGTTAGCCCGACAATCAGCGCCACGGCCATGACCACAACCGAGATCGCTGCGCTGAAGCGTTGGCCGCGCGGGTCCACCATGATTCGAACTGATTGCGTGGCCCCGGACCGCATATCCTGAGCAGTCACTCCGGCACCAGACTCTGATCCACCGGCTTGATCAGCAGGTTGCGCCCCTGCGGCTGTCTCGACGTCTTCGCTCATGCAATCCACCCTTTCGTATGCGTTCACAACGGCGTGCGAACTGTCCGAGGGCCGAAACCCCCGCAGCACTAACCCAACCATCACACGGCAGCGGCCACCGCCGCCACCACATCGGCTTTCCTGGGCTGCCCGACCGCCCGTTTCCGGATGACCCCAGCACTGTCCAGGATTAGCACCGTGGGAGTGCGGCGCACCCCAAGCTCCCGGACCGATGTCAGGTGATTCTCCGCGTCCACCTCGATGTGGACAACACCCGGAACGGTCTGAGCGATATCAGTGAGGATGACCTTTGTGGCCCGGCACGGCTGGCAGAACGCGCTTGAGAACTGCACCAAAGTTGCGCGATCACCCAGTTCGGATCCGAACTGGGTGACGTCCAGCACCTCTCCGCCATGGTGTGTTGGATCTGCCGGTTGCACGTTTCCTCCCTCGCTGGGCTGCGCCTCACCGGCCAGCGCGCGATCGGCCGGGGCATTCGCGGCGCGAGAATCGCTGGCCGGGACATCCTGGAGGCGGCCGTCGCGGCGTCGGAACCACAACCCGAACACGGTCGCGAGTGCTAGGACAACCACGACGACGATCAGACCTGTCATCCGCAACCACCCCTTCCCTACAACCAACCCGTCCCAACTGAGACCGACGCCAGGTGGCTGCCCTCGCCCAGACGTTGTTTCCTTCGCCCACAAGGCGGGGCCGGAGCTCACAGCCGATGCGGGACTATCCCACCAGTGTGGACAACAACGCCAAGAATGGCCAACTGATTCCCGCGCGTCAGCCAGGCCGCCGGACTAGCCTGGCATACGTGTCACCCCTGCACTCGTTGGCCAACGCGCTGAGTGCTCGTGATCCCTCCGGCGTGGCGCTGAGGCGCGCGACCAGAGCAGCTGTGGCAGTGCCGCTTTCTATTGTTGTGCTAACCCGCATTCCAGTGCTTGAGGAAACGGCCTTGTTTGGCGTGTTCGCAGTGCTGGCGCTACTGGTATTCGCAGATTTCGGCGGACCCCTGCGCCGCAGAGCAATAGCCTATTTGTCGACCGTCGCCGCGGGTGTTCCCATCATGATGATTGGAGCTGTCGCGGGTCAGACGATCGCAGGCGCCATGGTGATGATGGCCGTTGTCGCCCTAGTTCTTGGTCTGCTGGCGGTTCTGCGGGGGTTCGTGGCTTCTGCCCAAACTACGCTCCTGTTAGCCACGGTTCTGGCCGTAACAAGCAGCCCCCCGGACTCGTTCCTGACCGGTGCCGCGGCCTGGCTGATCGGCGGCCTGCTTGCCACCGCTGCGGCGCTGCTCTTATGGCCAGCGCCGGCGGGGGCGGCGCTCCGCAATGCTCTGGCCGACGTCATGAGCCAGGTCTCCCAAGTAGTGCGGGTGCAATGGCGTCCTCAGTTGGGCCCGGACACGCTGAAGTCAGAGAATACGGCCCTAGACCGCTGCCTCACCAAGCTGCACGCCTGCTTTGATGGCAACCTGCAGCGGCCTGCTGGCGTAACGGCAAAAGACCGCGCGCTGAGCGAGCTCGTCGATATTGCCAACCGTTTTCACGCCTTTCAGGAGTGGCGCGATGTGACGTACTCCGGCACACACCATGAACTGGACAAAGCCAACCAGAAACTTGCTAACGCGGTAGCCGATTCCTTGGCAGAGACGGCCAAGATCATCGGTGACGGACACGGCACGACCACTCCCGAACTTGTCGCCGAGGCCCGAGCCGAGCATCTGGCTGCGGTCGCGGACTGGGCACACAAAGCTCGAACACACGATTCCGGCGCGGCCGTCCGAGAAACCATGGAGCAGGCGTTTCCACTTCGCGTCACATCGGTGAGTGCGGAACTTGCCTCCGCCAACGCCTTCGCGCTGCAGACAGGCAAGTCCAACACATTCTTTGACGCCAGCATGCAGGCCGAACTGAACCGTCCCAAGCAAGGCGTGTGGGGCCGGATTCGCTCCCACCTGTCTTGGCAGTCGGCATGGTTCCGCAACGCGCTACGATCGGCCATCGCACTGGCCATATCGGTGGGCCTCGCAAAGTACCTGGGACTTGGGCACGAGTTCTGGATCGTGTTGGGAACACTCAGCGCCCTGCGCTTTGATGCCCTGGGAACCGGGCGCACGGTGGTGCAGGCGTTCCTTGGGACAGCGGCGGGGGTAGCCATTGCGATGGTGCTGATCTGGCTGATCGGGGACAACTCTGCTGTCTGGTGGGTCCTCCTGCCGATCTCACTCTTGGTGGCGGCCTACACACCAGGAACCTTCTCCCTGGCAATCGGGCAGGCTGGATTCAGCCTTGCGGTCCTCGTTCTGTTCTCCCTGCTCTTCCCTGCCCGGATTGAGACTGCTGAACTGCGCATTCTTGAGGTGTCAATCGGATTGGCCGTCAGCTTCTGCGTCGCGATATTGATGTGGCCACGCGGTGTCACCGCCACGCTCTACGCCCGCATGGACCAAGCCGTAAACGCAGCCACGGATCATTTGGTAGCGGCGGTGGACTTCACGTGCGGTGGTGCGATCGACCAACCGGCACTGACCCAATACAGTCGCAACTCCTGGGGCGCGATTGATCGAGCGCAGGAGGCGTTTGATCTCTCGATCGCTCAGAAACCGCCAAAGACTGTGCCGTTGTGGCAATGGTCCCGTCTCAACACCTCCGCTCGCCTCCTAGACTTTGCGGCCCACCTATACCCCGGCATGCTACGAATTGTGGCCGAGACCGGCCCGAATCGGGTTGTTCCGGACACCCTGGTGGGGCCAATGCTGGACGCGGCCAGCGAAGTCCGCGAAGACCTGCGGACAACGATGGTCACCTGGCTGAAAAGCAGCACGACCGCCCCGCAGGATCCGACCGAGCCTGGCGTCCACCTAGCGTCCCCCTCCCCCTCACCCGCCCTGGCCAGTCTTGAAGCTTCCATCGATCAGTATCTGGAAACGCCTACAGATTGGCGTGGTGAGGGTAGTGACCCTCGCCCCGTCGTGATCAGCTGGATGACTGATTGGCTGGCCCAAATCGAGTGGAATGCCCGCACGCTGCGCGAAGATGTCGAACTCCAGAGCGCAGCGCAGCCTCAGGCCGTTGCCCCCGACGCCCACTGACCGATCCGACGCAGCAGCTCAGGGGAGGCACTCGCCTCAGCGTGACCAAACCCCTCCTCCAGCCATAACTCACTGCGCGGCCGTGATTGAGCGGACTGGTGCGTCCCCGACGCAACGTCCACTTGCCCCAGCTGCGCGGCTTGATGGCCCCGGTGGATTACGCGGGCGTGCTCCAGGGGGAAGAAGGCATCCTGCTGGCCGTGGACCACCAGCAGCGGTACATCACCGATACGCCCGGCCGCCTCCTGCGGCGAGAGTGGCCAAGGGTTGGACCATGGCGGCTTGGCGACGTCCGTACCCAATCCGTGTCGCAACACACCACGGCTAAGGCGATTGTGAACAGCGAAATGCAATCGCCGGGTGACCGCGGTGCCCCGGTAGTACCAAAACGCTGGCGCACTAACGCTGACGACCGCGTCGACACCCCTTAGGATTCCGGCGTGCCGCAGCACGATTGCACCGCCCATGGAAAACCCGATCGTGACGGCCCGCGCATATCCCAAAGCGCGTGCCCAACCCAAGGCCGCTTCCACCTCAAGAATCTCTCGACCGCCCATCGTGCTTTGCCCGCGACTGGCGCCGTGGCCCCGCAGTTCTACCGCGATGACATCGGCCGCGTGAACCAGCTCTTGGGCAACAGCCACGTTGGGGCCGTCCTCCAACGAAGCGTTGAAGCCATGCACCACAATCAAGACCGTGCGTGGACCAGATGCCGCGACCGTAGCCACGGACGGCACCAACTCAGCGCGCACCGGAACGCCGTCACGGGTCAAGAGCCAGCGTTGTTGGGAGAGGGAGCGGCTAAGATAGGGGGGTGAGTCGGACACAGGGACTATTGTGCCCGCCTGAAGGAACCGGCACCGCCGCACGCGAGGGAACCGGAGAAGGCGGACACCAACACACACCGTGCCCGCCTGAAGGAACCGGCACCGCCGCACGCGAGGGAACCGGAGTAGGCGCCCGCCGAAACTCGCCAGCCCTGCCAGCCTTGGGCGGTATGCGCGCTGTTCACCCTGGCGCCGCGTTTGCTGGGCGGCCCGGCGGGCAGACTCCCTTAGTCTTACGAATCAGCAGCCCGAACCGTTGGTGCGCCGAGCCCGAGACTGGCAGGAGGTGACATGCGACTGCTACTGCTGACCGACCAGAACGGCCCGGCTGCCACCGTTCTGCCAGCAATCGAACTCCTCACCCACACGGTGCGCGTCTTACCGGCCGAGGGGTCCGCCCTGCTCGATGCTCCGCCGTACGACGTCATCCTGGTGGATGGCCGCCGTTCCCTACCGCAAGCACGCTCGCTCACGCGCCTGATTCAAGCGACGGGCGTGGACAGCCCCGTCCTGCTGGTCCTCACCGAGGGGGGCCTTACCGCCGTGCAGTTCGATTGGGGCATGGACGACATCTTGTTGGATACCGCCGGACCCGCTGAGATCGAGACCCGACTGCGACTACGGCTAAAGGCCGCCGAAGACGGCGATGACGCGGATTCGGATACGACAGGAATCATTCGCCATGGCGACTTGAAGATCGACGAGGCCGGGTACAGCGCCACACTAGGTAAGGTCACGCTCGATCTGACTTACAAGGAGTTTGAGCTACTGCGGTACTTGGCCACTCACGCTGGCCGCGTCTTCACTCGCGCACAGCTGCTGCAGGAAGTGTGGGGGTACGACTACTACGGCGGCACCCGCACGGTCGATGTTCACATCCGCCGGCTGCGGGCCAAACTCGGCCTAGAGTACGAAGCCATCATCGGAACTGTTCGCAACGTGGGGTACCGCTTCGTGGAGGAGGCGGCGATTGATGCCAGCATCACCGATGATGACGCACCCGGTACCGAGCCCTCCGAACATACACCTGAGGAGAAGGTGGACGCTCGGGACGCCAACCCGCAGCCAAGCAGTGGCGTGAAGTCTAGGTCCACCTGACACGATGGGCCAGATTCGACAACCAGATCTCCGCGACCAACACCAAAGAATGGCCGCGCAGTTGGTTTGTGCGCTGGAGGAAGACCACACCGGTCGCACACCGATTGATCCCGCTTTGATGAGCTCAGAGGCTTGGGAAGACCCGCGTTTCGGGCATGTGTTTTGGGTCGCCAACGACACCGCCATCGGGTTCGCAACGGTGGAGCTCACCTCTGGCACGACCCAGTTGGCAATGATTCCGGACTGTCACAACCAGACACTCGATTTTGCAAGAGCGCTCCAGCGTGACCTGTCCGTCAACCGAGTCTGGGCCCGCGGTGAGCGCTCGGCCGCCGCCGGCTTGTCGGGCACCACCGTCAGACGCCTAGCGATCCTGTCCCGCTCCCTGACCACAACGCTGATCTGGCCAACAACGACCATGACAGTGCGCCCCTTTGATCCCGTGTCCGACGTGCAAGCCTGGCTCCAGGCCAACGCGGAGATCTTCGCCGCCCTACCCGATCAAGCGAACACCTCAGCCACCGACCTGGCAGCCTTGCAGCAGGAACCTTGGTTCGATGCGACCGGATTCTGGGTTGCTTTGGACGGACGCGATGATGTCTTGGGCTTTCACTGGACCAAACTCACCGCGGACGAGCGCCTTGGCGGCACTGTCTCCGGTGAGGTCTACGTGTTGGGAGTCCGACCGAGCCAGCAGGGCTCCGGGTTAGCTGGGGACTTACTCAATATCGGCCTGCTGCATCTGCAGAGTCGCGGCGCCCGGCGGGCCCACCTTTGGGTGGAATCAGACAACACGCGCGCCGTTTCCTTCTACGAACGTTACGACTTTCAGCGGGTGGATAGTGATGCGCTGATTTCGCTGGAACGTTGAGGCTCACCTCAGCCACGCCAATGGATGGGGCAGGGTAGCGCCGCCGCCAGAATCCACTTGGCAAACCCACCCAGCAATCTGCTTTGATACCCCGGCCAATCCTCAACCCGGACCACCGGAGTGTGAAAACATGAGGACATGACCATCTCTGCCTCCGCCGAGTCTCCGCTAGCCGCCCGGGCCGTTGTGGAGTCCGACGCCGAGGCAGCAGATGTTCCGGCCCTGCCCGACGATCGGTTCCTAGATCGTGAGTTGTCCTGGTTGGCCTTCAACGAACGCGTCTTGGAGCTGATGGAGGACGTCCGACTCCCCGTGTTGGAGCGCGTGAAGTTCAGCGCGATCTTTGCCAGCAACCTCGACGAGTTCTTCATGGTGCGCGTGGCCGGACTCAAGCGGCGCATTGCGACCGGCATTGCAGTGCGCGCGGCCAGCGGTTTGATGCCGCGTGAGGTACTCAACCGGATCTGGGAGGTGTCCCGAGAACATATGCGTCGGCAGGCCGCCTGCCTCAACGACGACCTGCTACCAGCACTGCGAAATGACGGCATCGAACTGCTGCATTGGGGCGATCTCACGATGGCCGAGCGGGAGAAGATGCGCGTCTTCTTCGCAGATCGAGTCTACCCGGTGCTGACCCCGCTGGCGGTAGACCCGTCCCACCCCTTCCCTTACATCTCTGGACTCTCCTTGAACCTGGCGGTGGTGGTCCGTAACCCGCAAACCGGCAACGAGTTGTTTGCCCGCGTCAAGGTCCCGCCGCTACTGCCCCGGTTGGTGGCGCTAGGAGACGACCGCTTCATTCCGCTAGAAGATGTGATGGCGCAGTTTGCCGAGCAGTTGTTTCCAGGCATGGAGATTCTGCAGCACCACACTTTCCGCGTGACCCGAAACGAGGATATGGAGGTTGAAGAGGACGATGCTGAGAATCTCCTCAAGGCCCTCGAACGCGAATTGTCGCGACGGCGGTTCGGGTCCCCGGTCCGTCTAGAGGTCGAGGAGTCCATTGATCCCCACGTACTCGAACTCCTGATCAGCGAACTTGGTGTCGACCCAGACGAAGTAATCCGACTCCCGGGGCCGTTGGATCTTACGGCAATGTGGACGATCGTTGGACTGGACCGCGATGATCTGAAGGAGGCCCCGTTTGTCCCAAGAACTAACCGGCACCTCGCTGAGGTGGAAACCGCAGCCCCGCCGGATGTCCTAGAAGCCATGCGGCATCGCGAGATTCTGATCCACCACCCCTACGATTCGTTCTCCACATCGGTGCAGCGCTTCTTAGAGCAGGCGGCGGCGGATCCGCAGGTCCTCGCGATCAAACAGACCTTGTACCGCACCAGCGGGGATTCACCCATCATCGATGCATTGATTGACGCCGCGGAAGCAGGAAAACAGGTATTGGCATTGGTCGAGATCAAGGCTCGCTTCGACGAACAGGCCAATATCAAGTTCGGCCGCAAGTTGGAACGGGCCGGGGTTCATGTGGTCTACGGCCTGGTTGGGCTGAAGACCCACTGCAAACTCAGCATGGTGGTGCGCGACGATGGCGACCGGCTGCGACGGTACTGTCACATCGGCACCGGCAACTACCATCCAAAAACCGCCAGACTCTACGAGGATTTTGGCCTGCTCACCGCTGACCCAGCCGCTGGCGAGGACGTCAGTCGCTTATTCAACGTATTGTCCGGCTACTCGATGAATACGACCTACGAACGGCTACTGGTCGCGCCTCACTCGATTCGACAAGGACTCATCGACCGAATTGATCGGGAGATTGCGAACCAAGAGCTTGGCCTGCCCGCGCGTGTGCGTTTCAAGTGCAACTCCATCGTCGACGAGAAGATCATCGACGCACTCTACCGAGCGGCGCAGGCCGGCGTTCAGGTTGACCTGTGGATTCGAGGAATCTGCGCAGTTCGCCAAGGGGTGCCGGGCACCGAGGGTAACTTGCGGGTGATGAGCATTCTTGGACGGTTCCTGGAGCATTCTCGTGTCTTTGAGTTCGCCAACGCTGGCGATACCGAGGCTTGGATCGGTTCTGCTGATTTGATGCACCGAAATCTTGACCGTCGGGTGGAGACGCTGGTGCGGCTACGCGAGACTGATGATCTGGCACACTTGGACCGGCTGTTCGAGAAGGCCTTCGACCCCAGCGTCAGCGCCTGGGATATGATGCCGGACTCGAGTTGGGCCCGCAGAACCCAAGACAAGGACGGCCAAGACCTAGCCGATTTCCAAGAGTGGATGATCCACTCCCGCACCAAGCGATAGCCCGCGGAGGACGCGCCCAACTGTGAATACCAAGCAATCCGAACCGACCCTGCAGCGCGAAGTCGAGCGAAAACTCCGGGTCGGAAAGGGCTACGAGCTACCAGACCTCGCGGAAGTCCCCGGCGTTGCCCGGGTTGTTGCCGACGAGGTGCGGGAGTTGGTTGCGGTCTACCACGACACCGAGGATCTGCGATTGTTTCGTTGGGGCGTCACGCTGCGTCGTCGGGAAGGTGGCCCGGATGCCGGTTGGCACATGAAACTGCCTGTGGCCGGCGCAGGCGACGGTGTGCGAGACGAAGTCCACCTCCCGCTGTCGGCTGGGGCCGTTGGTGTTGTGCCACCGCAGCTCAGCGACATTGTGGCGGCATTCACCCAAGGAGAGCCGCTGCGCCCGGTTGCCACGGTGGCGAATCGGCGCAAGCCCTTCACCCTGTTCGACCCGCAGGACCATCCGGTGATCGAAGTTGTACTGGACAACGTGGTAGTGACCGGTGGCCTGTCGGAGCAAAAACGGTTTCGTGAAGTCGAGGTCGAGGCGTTGGACCCAGCAGCGGTAACGTCTGGCCTCCTGGGCAACGTCGCTGACGCCGCCCAGGCTGCTGGTGGCCGGCCCACCAAGGACTCGAAAGTGACCAGTGCACTGGGGTCAGCGGCCGCCGAGCCGCCGCCAGTAAGCAAGCCGACACCAACCCCGGCCAGCGCGGACGTGGCGGAGTTCCTGACTGCCGTCCTAGCCACACAATGTCGCAAGGCTCTCCTGCAGGATGTTCGCGTTCGTCGGGCCTTACCGGACTCAGTACACAAGTTGCGGGTGGCTTTCCGCCGAATCCGCAGTGCCCTGACCACGTACAAGCCGCTGTTTTCCGCAGAGTGGGCCAGCGACCTGCGCGATGAGTTGCGCTGGGCGGCCTCAGAGCTCGGCCCGTTTCGGGATACCGAAGTGCTGCGCCTGCGATTCGCCGACGACATGGCAGCGGGTCCGAGTAAGGATCAGAACGCTGCGGCAGAAGTCCTGGAGTATCAACTCGACAAGCGGATGGCCGCCGCAGAGTCGCGGGCCCGGGCTGCGCTTGCTTCCAGTCGTTACAAGCGACTGCTGCAAGCTTTGGAACTAGCCGCCATTTCCCCCGAGTTGGGCGAGCGGGCCCAGGACCTAGCCAGCGAGATGATCCCGCCCCTGGTGGCAAAGCGGTATCGCAAGTTAGACCGAGATGTCGCAGAATTAAGCCCCAGCTCATCAGCCATCACTTGGCACACCGCCCGAAAGGATGCCAAGAAGGTCAGATATGCCACCCAGGATCTGATTCCGTTGCTTGGGGCGCCAGCCGATGCATTGGCCAAGGAGTTCGAGGCGGTCACGGAACTCCTGGGCGACCATCAAGATGCCCACGTTGCCCGCACGACGCTGCGCGAAATCGCGAGCCGGGAATCTGGGAGCGTGGGTTATGCTCTCGGCCTATTGGGCGCGCAGCAGGGCGCCTTGGAGTTGCGCAACAGGCGTGAATTCCTCAACTTCTGGCCGACAGTGCAAGCCAGCTACGTGAAGGCCGGACTGGTGCCCAAATGAGCTCGGGGAAGCCAGCGATTCAGGCGGCCGGTGTGGTGATGCTGCGGAAACACCGGGGACGCGACCAGGTGCTCTTGGTGCACCGACCTGAACACAACGACTGGTCGCTACCTAAGGGAAAACTCAATGCGGGTGAATCGCTCGTAGCAGCGGCACTGCGGGAGTGCTACGAGGAAACCGGGGTGCATGCAATCCTCGGGCCACCACTTGGAAAACAGCGATATCGGGTGATGGGTCGGGGGAAAACCGTCACATATTGGGCTGCCAAGCCGGGTCCGTCGGTCAAGTTCAAGCCCAACGACGAAGTGGACAAGATTGCCTGGGTGGACGTTGCGTCGATTGGCAAGACGCTCAGCTATCGCCGCGATCTGCGCTTCATCGAACAGGCCGCTGCGTTGCCGACCACGACGCCGTTGATCATCTTGCGGCACGCGGCGGCAGAGAAGCGTGCCGACTTCTCCGGCGTGGACAAAAACCGACCCCTAAACGGGCGAGGCGCGCAGCAGGCCGCCGCGCTGATCACCCTACTAGCGGGTTATGGCATCCAACGGCTAGACAGCTCCGACGCCTACCGTTGCGTGCAGACTTGCGAGCCGTACGGTGAGTCAACGGGCGTGCGGATTCATCGCGACCCCGCCCTCAGCGAAAGTGGATACGAAGAATCACCGAAGAAGACCCGAAAAGCCATGCAGCGGCTCATGGGCAAGCCCCGACCAACGGCCGTGTGCAGTCACAGGCCGGTCTTGCCCACCCTGCTCGCTGAGGTCGGACAGGTACCGGGTGCCGACGCAGCAGTGTGGAAGCGGGCCTTGCGACCGGCGGTGGCCATCGTGGTGCATCGGACCGACCGCGGCCGAGGCCCAATCGTCGCAACGGAACGCCACGAGAGTCCATAGCTGCGTGGGGTGTTGACTAGCCCACAGGCCATGAGAGAGATAGCAATGATCTATTCACCATCCGTTCACTCTATTGCCCCCCGAAGAAGTGTTTGGGTGCCTAAGTTTCATTTGTGAGCGAAAACGGAATCCGACAAAACGGACTCCACACAAACAACATCGTCACCAAACCGAAGGAGACCAGGGTGAAACTCGCCCGAAGTACCAAGTACGCCGCAGTTGCGGCAGCAAGCATGTTGGCACTAGCCGCATGCAGCGATAGTGGCAGCACCGACGCCAGTTCGTCAGCGGCCCCATCGGACATCGACTGCGCCAGTGGCACGTTGAGCGCAGAGGGTTCCTCTGCTCAGAACAACGCGATGACCGAATGGATCAAGGAGTACCAGACCGCTTGCCCGGACGCCACGGTCAACTACAACCCCACTGGTTCGGGTGCGGGAATCCAGCAGTTCCTGGCCGGTCAGGTGGATTTTGCCGGCTCTGACTCGGCCCTCGACGCGGACGACGGTGAGGTTGCCGACGCCAAAGAACGCTGCAGCGACAACGACGCGTGGAACCTGCCCATGGTGGTCGGCCCGGTGGCTATTGCCTACAACCTCGAAGGTGTGGACAACCTAATCCTGGATGCCGAGACATCCGCAAAGATCTTCAAGGGTGACATCACCAAGTGGGATGCCGACGAGATCAAAGCCCTGAACCCCGATGCGACTCTGCCCAGCGAGGACATCACGGTGTTCTTCCGTTCGGACGAGTCCGGTACCACCGATAACTTCACGAGCTACCTGAATGCGGCCGCGCCAGATGTGTGGACCGAAGAGCCGGCCAAGGCTTGGACCGGAGCTGGCGAAGGCAAGGCACAATCTGCTGGCGTACAGCAGGCCACCTTGGACAACCCCAACTCAATTGCCTACATGGAATGGTCCTTCGCCAAGGACGCCGCGCTTGGGATTGCCGAGATCGACAACGGGTCCGGTGCTGTCGCACTGAGCGATGAGAGTGCTGGCAAGGCTGTCGAAGCAGCCAAGGTTGTCGGTAGCGGCA
>JAHZKU010000287.1 GCA_022600255.1 Actinomycetes bacterium
GGCCTTCTCGGTCGAGGTCCACGCAAACGTCAAAATCGGTAAGTAGCCCGGGCGATGTTTGGCAAGCCTGACATTGGTGCGCGGGCGATATTCCTGCTCCCGGGCCCGGCGTCCCAAGGGCAAGGCTTCTGAACCTGGATGTCAGCGTCTCCTGTCGGCTCGGCCCAAGAACCGCGATGAGTGCAATTGCCGCCCAATAGGCTCGGGAAGCACCCGCGATCGTCGCTGCCAAAGTCACCGCGGCGACAACGAGGAAGGAGTAGCGGAAAGGCCCAATCCCGCCAGGATGGGCGTCTAAATAAGCGTCGCAGTATCGCCGCGTTGGGCGCCAAGGTATTCCGATCAACCGGAATTCGGGGCCATCCGCGCCATCGCGGAAGCACGGCGACGAGCACCAAGCTCCACGCGGCACCGGCCACGATCGCCAGGATCGTTGTTGCCGTGACCGGACCACCCACAAGGCTGACGGCAAGGAGCCCTGTGATGGCCACGGGACTGAAGGCCAACTGACTGGTCAGACCTCCGAGCATCATCGCGCCGAGCACCGTGAATAGGGCGAGGAGAAATGGAACTTCCAGCCAAATCATCCAGCTGATGAACACGCCGAGTACCGAGGCTGTTGCAGAACCCACAGCGGCTACGACAGCCCAACGGAAAAACCCGAGGTCGGGTCCGAGGTAGCCAATCGAAACGTTGGCAGCCACTATCGCCGCCAGGAGACCAGCCTTGATGTCGCCGAGTAAGTAGCCGGCGATTAAGGGAGCCAGAAGTGCCAGAACTGCCCGCACCGCGAGCTCCCAGCGCAACACGAGTCGCATCGGCAGGGAATCGAAGTTCACACACGACCTTAACGCTGGAAGTGTCCTGTTTCCCACCGAAGCGAAACCACTCCGCGAAGCCTCATCACGGCCAGTAGCCAGGTCAAAGGCACCCGCAGTCCAACGAACTCAACCCGTGTCGTTCCTTATCCACCCATGGCTCTCGATGAGTTCCGATTCTCACCTGACGTCGCCAGCGGAGGGACCAGCCCGGTTTAGTCCGCCGCGGTTTGATCCAATCGGTTCCGGGCCCACCAAAGCGAAACTACCTAGACTCGACGCGCAACGCGTAGGTCAAGAGTTCTACTCAGGTGACTCCACGTTTTGCCTAGTCAGAGGCCGTTTCGCCACGAATCACCGAGCGTAGGCCTCCCAAAAAGTCGCCAAGGCTCTGGCTCCAATCGCACTGCGGTTCGATCGAACGGCAAGAATCCGGTCTTACTGCCCCTGCCGCGCTGGGTTCGGGTTTCGTACCCGTTTTCCCGGCCTAACGCTGCAGGAACCGTGGCCTCAGCGTTGCCGCAACGTCAGGTCAAGATTGGCTCAATAAAGGGGCTTCACTAGTGAATTCGGTTGAGACGCTCCGTAGTTTGAAATTACGCAAAGTGGTCGGGTGCATACAGGTTCTCGTCCGACATTCGAGAAAGGAGGTCACCATGAAGACACGGAGGCAAATCGGTGCGGCTCTTGCGGGTGCGGCCCTAGTGGTAGCAGGAGGGTCAGCTTATACCGCTGCTAACACACTGACGGCCGATCCCTTCATGGGTGACGCATCCAACAGCGTGTCTGGTGTTACCGTCACATCAACGGACTTCATCTATTACGATGCCTCCGGCGACACGCTGAAATCGATCGTCTATAACGTCAGCGACGATTTGACGACAAACGGGACGACAACCGCTACCGTCACTTCGAGCGTCGGCGACGTGAACCAATGCAACGTCGCGCAGTCAGCTATTACGTGCAACGTTTACGGGACCAGTTTGGGATGGTCGGTCGCCGGCCTAACAGCCATTGCACTCAGTGTTCAGACGAGTCAGACCACGTAACCGTCTGACTAAACACCACCGTGGTGGGTTGTCCGTGTCGAACAGCGCCGGGCGACCCCCCACTTGTGGTTCTATAGGTTCACGACTAGGCCCTGCTCTCCCAGGGTCCATTCCAATGCGACAGGTGGCCGGCGAGTGAAACTGCGGGTTGTAATCACGGTCGCGATCATAGCGATCCTCTACCTGGTCTCAGGGCCGCGTCAGCTCGGCGGACCAGCCACCTACGTGACCACTTTTGGCATCAGCATGGAACCGGGCATCAATGCTGGTGACCTCGTCATCGCGAAGGCGGCCGAAACGTATGAGATCGGGGAAACCGTTGCCTACCCCAGCGAAATACTCGGGGGACAAACCGTCCTGCACCGGATTGTGGATGAGACTCCAGAGGGTTTTGTAACGCAAGGGGACAATAACGACTGGGAAGATCGCGATCGTCCCACCACGGACGAGATTTATGGCAAGCAGTGGCTTCACATTCCGCAAGGTGGGGTATGGCTGAATCGACTCGCCCAACCGGCTGCGGTCGGTGGAATCGTATTCTTGCTGCTCATTTGGTCCATACTGGCTGTGCAACCTGCTCACCGACCCAGACGGCTTAGACGTAGAACGTTGGGAGCCGTGCCGCACAAGCCGAGCGTGAAGAGCGGATCCGAGCTGCCCAGCTATCCAAGGAGGGGTGAGTAAATGCCGGAGTCGGGAGCTAGCACGGAGTCCGAATACCCCGCCACGCTGGCCGACAACTCACCCGCAACCCTAGATACCTACCGCTCGGAGTTCCTGACAACCGCACTGGTCATCGCCGCCGTGGGCCTGCTGTTATCGCTTGTCGGCTGGACGCAGCCGACAACCAAACAGACCATGGCGGAATCCACGACGACTCAAGAAATGACTTTTGCTTACACTGCGCGTGTTTCTCCATCGCCGGCCTACCAGACCCGAGAAGTCCGTTCTCCGGCTCCAGTGTTTCGCACCCAAGCCAACCTTGTTCAAGTAGAACTCGCCTACGACGGCGTGCCAGCAACAGTTACCTCCGAAATTCGCCTGTCTACGTCCAACGGTTGGCGCTGGACGCTGCCATCTACCAGCGAGCTAGATGCATCCACCGGATCCGGCACAGGCATCGTTGATCTGAACCTAGACGCGCTGGACGAGCTAGCCGACAGTGGCGCCAAGGCCGCAGGCATCCCTGGGTCCGACATCACCGTTGTTGTGGCAGCAAAGGTCTCGTCCGCCGCTGGCGATTTCCAGCCCGAGCTAGCCCTCACCCTGTCGCAATCTTCACTGGCCCTAGCTGAAGATGAGGACAGCCTCGTAGTGGTTGATTCCCAATCCGGCTCGTCAGCCAGCACACAACCCAACAGCGTGAGTTTGTTGGGCATCGTGTCGATCGGCGTTTGGCCCATGCGCATCATTGGATTGCTGCTCCTGGCACTTGGCGGTATCGGTTGGTGGTTGCTGCGCACTCGGCCAACCGAGCACTCGGCGGCCTACCAAGCCGAGATCCACCGCAATCGCGAAATGGTTGTGCAGGCCGAGTCCGTCACCACCACCGGGATGGTGATCGACGTGGCCGACCTGGATTCCCTGGTTCGACTGGCCAAGCGATACGCGCTCATGATCCTGCACGTGACCAGCAAAGGGAAAGACACCTTCTACGTCCAAGACGAGTCGATCACGTATCGCTGGATTCCCCGATCAGATCAGGACACATCTGGCGACGATGCGCGCGGACCAGATTCTCCCGCGTCGGGCTCTGCAACACCAGCACTGACCGAGCAACAGCCCGCCCGGCCTCGCCCGACGAACCCGCCACCCCCCGAATCCTTCGGCCAAGGCCGTAGTGAGCCACCCACACCCCCACCACCGGGCGGTCGTTGGTAGCCACCTGCGCAGGGACCACGGCCGCCAATCGTCCGGCAGCCAGGGCCCTAAAAATCTGCATCAACTCGCATGCGGTAACACCTGAGCTAAGCGGTGTGCCGTGGCCAAAGGAGCAGGTCCGGCGCACCATCACGCCACAACAGCTTGCGAGCCTCCTCGTCGCAGGCTCTGATGAAAATTGCGCAGAGCCATATCCGGCGGCAGGCAGGACAATGACTCGCCACCCCGCGCTCTGCGCCTCTGATGTCGCAACCGCCTGGGAGCCCCCCTCACCACACCATCTTGGTGGTGGCTGGACCGCCATGCGCGACGGCAGGCGGGGCAGAGCCCAATCAGGCGCCCGCGCGCGGTGCCAATGCGCACACACTGCGACCGTCGTCCCACGGCCTCACTGAACCGTGGCTGTTTAGGTAAGCCAAGAGGCAGTGGGCCCGTGGCAGCGACTGAGTCACGGTGGCCAAATCAGCCGAAGTGAATCTCATCTAGTGACCGGGGCGCAGGTTGGTCGTTGGATAGACGCGGGTCGGCGATCGGGGTGCCGGCCATCCGCGACATTGGGACCACCCCCGCCCATATCGGGAGGTCGTAGTCAGCCTCGTCATCGACCGGTGGTCCGGTGCGAACCTTGACGGAGCAGTCGGTGATCGCCAACTGCAGCACAGTGACTGACTTGTCTTCAGCGGGGGAAGGCTTACGAATCTCGTCCCAGCGGCCGGGTGTCATCCGGTTCACCAAGGCCGCCAACTCAGGGGTTTTGCGATCCTCAGGAACAACCTCCATCACACCAAACAGTGTGGCCGATTGGTAGTTGACGGACATGTGCTGCGCCGAGCGGGCCACCACAACCCCGTCCAAGGTGTAGGCGTTTAAGCAACACTCGCGACCATCGGCCAAGTCCCGAATCGCTCGACTAGCACTCGACCCGTGAATGTAGACCGTTTCCGGATCACACCACAGCAGTGTGGGCAAGATCCGGAGGCCTTGATCGCCCTGGTAGGCCACAGTCCCATGTCCGACCTGTTCAACGATGGCCAGCGCACTAGCGACCTCGTATGAGCCCCGCTCAGGGAGTCGGTGCAACCGACTTCGCGGTGTGGGCTGGTCAGCAGCTGTCTTGTTCGTCTCGGTGTTCACCCGGTAAGTCTGACAATAGTCGCGCACAATCATCCAACAAAGTCAGACAAAACCGAAACCAGCATGGCCTCAACTGGAGCGAGCCACTTCGTACCCTAATCGGGTGAGTTTGCCCGCCGAACTCCCCAGACCCACCCTGAGCGGCGTGCAATGAAGGGACTGCTGTGTGTCGAACGCGCGTTGGGGGAGCAAGATGGCGAACCGCAAGATACTGGTGTTTGCCGCCAGCGGAGTGCTGGGATTGGCACTGCTGCAGCCTGGTTTGGCTGGGGCGGGTGCTGCGTCATCGGTCAGCACAACTGTTCCGTTCGGCGCCAATACGGCCCTTGGTGCTGCCTCGGCCCACGCCATGCCCGCCGCGACGCCAACTAGCGGACTGAAAAACGGCGATTTCGATTCGGGTCTGCAGGGCTGGAGCAACACCTCTAGCGGCAATGCTCAAGTTACCTGGGATTCTGACGGCACCGCCGCCTTTCGCCCCACGGCCACCGGTACCGCCCGGCTAACCCAGTCTGTACAACTCAGTCCGAACACCGACTACGTCCTCAATGCTCAGACCAGCAAGGGTGGGCCACTGGTGATGATCGGGGCAAAGCGGTATGACGGGCGTTGGTCGCAGACCGAGGCAAAGGCCGAGGAGGAACTACGCTTCCGCACGGGGGCCGAGCCAGCGGATGTGACGGTCTATCTGCAGGCCTGGAAGCAACAGTCCGGAACCACCCAGATCGACAACGTCACCCTGCAGCCAGCGAACGAACCCAGTCCAACACCATCCCCGACCACAACACCTGCACCAACTCCCACGCCCACACCCACACAAACACCCACCTTGAGTCCGGAGCCCAGCACTTCGCCTACATCCCCTGACCCAACAGCGCCCAGCGAGCCGGAGCTGTTGGCGAATCCCGCGTTCGCGGCCGAAGCGCTGCTGCCTTGGAACGACACGAGCACCAGCAGTGCGACCGTAAGTCAGGTGACTCAGCAACTCCTACTTCGCCCAACAGACGGTGGCGTGGCCCGGGTCACCCAGCAGGTGCCAGTCTCCCCCAACACCAAGTACCAACTCAGCCTGAGTCGACCGGGGGCATCGGGTTCGGCCGCTGCACACATCTCCGTCAAAGGGCATCAAGGCAAGTGGTCGGCCAAAGAGGACCAGCGCGACCTGACCTTTACGACGGCGGCGGATGTCAGCGAAGTCTCGATTTCGATCCACGCGTGGAAGGGGCAAAGTGGGTTCGCCATCATCAACGGCGCATCGCTCGTGCGCTACGCCTCACCCACACCGACACCGACACCGACACCGACACCGACACCGACACCGACACCGACACCGAGTGATACCACACCCCCGGCTGGCACCAATCTCGTGCAGAACCCGGGCTTCGAGTCGGGCCTAGAGGGTTGGGAAACTCAGCGAGGCACGCCACAAGTCGACCCGGACGACGGGTCTGCTGGTGCGGCTGTCAAGTTCGTTCCTGGTCCGAACCAGACCGTCCGGGTGGAGCAACGATTGACCGGCCTGCGACCCGAAACCAAATACACCTTCGCGGCGCAAGTGCGCACCCAAGGTGCCGACGTCTGGGCCGGCTACGGCATCGAGAGCGGCGCGCAGGTGAGCAAGACCAACTCTGTTCAGGCAGCCGACTGGGCCGATAAGCGCTTCACTTTCTACACCAAGTCTGGGGCGGACTCGGTAACGGTATTCCTGGAGTCTTTCCAGACCGACACCCCCGGATATGTGCTCGTGGATAACGTGCGGGTCATTGAAGGCGACCTGCCACTACCGAGCGCACCGGACGCGGGTTGGCCATCACCGCCAGCCACCGTGAGCCTGCCGGCCGCTGGGCAGCAAATCGTGCGTAACGGCGATTTCACTGACGGCGCGGCACAGTGGAGCTTGGACGACGGCTCAGTCCAATCCGACACGCTGACGCTGCAATCTAGCGCGGACAAGACCGCTCGTGCCGTGCAAGACACCGGCGTTCTCCTGGCCAGCAATAAGACTTACGAACTGAACGTGCGTGCCCGAGCGAGTTCTGGACAACCCACTGTGGGGATCGTCGTGGGCAGCAACTATCACCACGCAACCGTGACGGCGGCGAACTTCACTGACTACCGCGTCCGCTTCACAACAACACAGGCCCAAGAGTCCGGGAAGATCCTGCTAGAACGGTGGAAAGGATCCCCCGGAACGCTGGAAGTCCAGTCGGTTTCGCTGTTCGCCGAAGGGGGCGAGTGGTTGGACACCCCCGACCCAGTCCCAACACGAACAACCAACAAGCTTGTCGAGGAGTTCGATGGCCCACTGGACCCGAACAAGTGGCTGATTGTCGACCGGGCCTGGGGTGGCGACAACGGCGGGCTGGTTCCGGAGAATGCCACGCTGGGCAACGGAATCCTGAGACTGGCCGGCCATGGCGATCAGTACTCCGGGAACGTGGTTGGCCATGGTGGCCGAAAGACCCGGGTGGGAGCCGGGATCGCGACCCGCGACTACTACGCATCTGGGAAGTATGTGGTGCGTGCCCGGCTTCCCAAAGAGCTTGGTGCGGTCTCCGCGTTCTGGTCCTTCCACTACATCGAGAAAATCCCCAGCGAACCGGGGTATTGGGACGAACCCAACCGAATCCGCAACACCGAGATCGATTGGGAGTTCCCAACTGATCTGTCCAACGGCACCATGCACGACCCCATCAGCTACCAAAACGGCCGGGCCAACACTTGGGGTGGCAAGTTCGGCGGCGAAGGCGCCCACCATCCGGGTCGAGTTGATTTTGGCAATAGTGTGGCTGACGGGAAGTTCCACGACTTCGGAATTGAATGGCATTCGGGCAGCGCC
>JAHZKU010000288.1 GCA_022600255.1 Actinomycetes bacterium
CACATCAGCGGGAAGATGCGGATGCACTACATCCGGATTCTCCCCGATGATCGAGTGGTTGTAGAGATGTCGCCCTACGACCTAACTCGTGGCCGGATAACCTACCGATACAAGTAGGCTCCGGTCGAATCAGGCGATCAACAAACAATCGAGGTTGCAGCAGCATGAAGGTCAAACCAAGCGTCAAGCCGATGTGTGACAAGTGTCGCGTCATTCGTCGCAAGGGCGTCGTGCGTGTGATCTGTGAAAATCAGCGACACAAACAGCGCCAGGGCTGAACCACCTGGCACCAATGCGGTATCCGCCACCTCTTTGGCCACGTGCGCTAAAGAGGACGAAACCTTCGGAGATAGGCCGAAGACCTGCCGGGCGGCAGGACTTGATACCGCTGTAGACCTATCCAACTAGAAAGAGGAACCGCCCATGGCACGTCTCGTCGGTGTCGATTTACCCCGCGACAAGCGGGTAGAGATCGCACTTACTTATATCCACGGCATCGGCCGATCCAGAGCTCAGGCCACGTTGGCTGCTACTGGAATCAGCCCAGACCTGCGCGTGAACGAGCTCGGTGATGCCGAGCTCGTCAGCTTGCGGGACTGGATTGAGGCCAACTACCAGGTCGAAGGCGACCTGCGCCGCGAGGTGCAAGGAGACATCCGCAGAAAAGTGGAGGTTGGCTCGTACCAGGGAATCCGACATCGTCGGGGTCTCCCAGTACGTGGACAGCGGACACACACGAATGCACGAACTCGCAAGGGTCCTCGCAAGACCGTCGCAGGTAAGAAGAAAGCCTAGTAACACGATTGTGGTCCTTGAGGGCCACCCGTGTTCTCGATCCCAGGAGAAAACCAACAGATGCCTCCCACGCCGGGCGCGCGCAAGGTGCGCCGCAAAGAGAAGAAGAATATTGCCCACGGGCATGCTCACATCAAGAGCACATTTAATAACACGATCATCACCATCACTGATCCGCAGGGCCAGGTTATTGCCTGGTCCAGTGCAGGCCAGGTGGGTTTCAAGGGCAGCCGTAAGTCCACACCATTCGCTGCTCAGATGGCGGCCGAGGCCGCTGCTCGGCGTGCCATGGATCATGGCATGCGCCAGGTTGACGTGTTTGTGAAAGGGCCTGGTTCTGGCCGCGAGACCGCTATTCGGTCCCTGCAGGCTACCGGCCTCGAGGTTGGCTCCATTGCCGACGTAACCCCAATCGCTTTCAACGGATGCCGCCCTCCCAAGCGGCGTCGCGTCTGACTTAGGAGGCCAATCCAAATGGCGAGATACACCGGGCCGGACTGCAAGCGTTGCCGGCGCGAAAAGACAAAACTGTTCCTCAAGGGTACGAAGTGCATCACCAACTGCCCCTTGGAAAAGCGCAAGGATTACCCGCCCGGCATGCACGGCCAGGCCCGTCGCACCAAGGAATCGGAGTACTTGCTGCAGATGCGAGAGAAGCAGAAAGCTGCCCGTATCTATGGCGTCCTAGAAAAGCAGTTCCGCAACTACTTCGCTGAGGCCTCTCGAAAGAGCGGCAAGACCGGCGAGAACTTGCTGCAGATTCTAGAGACTAGGCTGGACAACACGGTCTACCGCGCCGGATTCGCGTCTTCTCGCGACATGGCGCGCCAGCTCGTGGCTCACGGCCACTTCACGGTCAACGGTCGCAAGGTGGATATCCCCTCCTACCGTGTCAGCCCAAACGACATCATCGAGGTCAAGGCGTCCTCGCGAGAGCTGACGCCGTTCTTGGCCGCCATCAACGACGCCGGTCTGCGGGAAACTCCTGCATGGCTGGAGCCGATTCCCACGCAGTTGCGGATTCTGGTGCACTCGTTGCCGGAACGCGGTGCGATTGATACTGACATCTCTGAGCAGCTGATCGTCGAGCTGTACTCCAAGTAAGGCTAATCACGACTTCAAATAGTGGTTGTCGTGGAAAGGAAATCAAGAAGTGCTAATCACGCAGCGTCCCGTCCTCCGCGAGGATCCCATCAGCGAGTTCCGGTCTCAGTTTGTCCTAGAGCCGCTGGAACCAGGTTTTGGGTACACCCTTGGGAACTCCATGCGCAGAACCCTGCTCTCCAGCATCCCTGGCGCAGCAGTGACGAGCATCAAGATTGAGGGGATTCAGCACGAGTTCTCCACGATTGATGGCGTTAAGGAAGACATCACCGAAATCATCCTGAACGTGAAGTCCTTGGTGGCTTCCATCGACGGTGAAGACATGGCCACGGCCTACATTCGCCGCTCGGGCCCAGGTGTTGTGACCGGCGCAGACATTGAGTTGCCTGCAGGTGTGGAGATTCATAACCCGGATCTGGTCCTGGCTACGCTTGACGAGCGAGGGTCCATCGATATGGAACTCACCATTGAGCCTGGTCGCGGTTACGTTTCGGCTCAGACACCGGAGGGCACCGATATTGGTCGAATCCCAGTTGACTCGATCTATTCGCCAGTCCTGAAGGTCACTTACAAGGTGGAAGCGACTCGTGTTGAGCAGCGCACTGACTATGACCGTTTGGTCCTAGACGTCACCACCAAAGCCTCAACGCTACCCAAGGACGCGGTTGCCTCCGCAGGCCGAACGCTAGTGGAACTGTTCGGACTTGCTCGAGAACTGAACGCTGAGGCCGAGGGTCTGGACTTGGGTCCCAGCCCAGACGAGGAACAGGCCAACGAGCAACTCAACACTTCGATCGACGCCCTGGCACTTTCTGTGCGTTCTCATAACTGCTTGAAGCGGGAAGGGATCGCGACAGTTGGGGAATTGATCACGCGCTCGGAGGCTGACCTGCTGGACATCCGGAACTTCGGAAGCAAGTCCATCGACGAAGTCAAGGTGAAGCTCTATGAGCTCGGGCTTGCGCTGCGGGACAGCCCGCCCGGATTTGATCCAAGCCAGGTTGTGTACTACGGCGACGACGACAACGGATTTGTCGAGACCGAGCAGTACTAGCGGGTCGGCTCGCCTGTCAATCTGGCGGGTGAGCGCCGCATGTTTTATCAACGTCAACAGTCACAGGAGTAGGAAATGCCAACACCAACCAAGGGAAAGCGGCTAGGCGGCAGTGCTGCCCATCAGCGGTTGATGCTGGGCAATCTGGCCACGGCGCTGTTTGAGCACGGACGCATTACCACGACGCAGGCGAAGGCCAAACGACTTCGTCCCGTTGCGGAGCGCTTGGTGACAACGGCTAAGAAGAACGACCTTGCTGCGCGCCGTCGCGTGGCCAAGGTCATCAAAGACCCCACCGTCTTGCACGAACTCTTCACTGAGATTGCCCCTGGTTATGCGACCCGCCCGGGTGGATACACACGTATCACCAAGCTCGGCCCGCGTAAGGGTGACAGCGCGGAGATGGCCGTGATCGAACTTGTCGAGCCACTAGCCGAGGCGACTGTTGCTGAAGCGACTGCGGCCACCAAGCGAGCCGCTGCTGATGCCGCACCGGCGGCGGATGACACCACAGCCACAGCGGACTCGGCTGAAACTGCCGACGAGGCAACTGGTGAGGACGAAGTGGCCGAGGGCGCAGACTCGGATTCAGCGGCGGGCGAGGCGGACTCCGCCGACGAAGCTGCGACGACGGATGACCCCAAGGCCTGATCATCTCGCTCCGGGCATGCTCCCGGACTTGGTTCGCGTCCGACTGACTTTGGGTTACGACGGGACGGACTTCTACGGTTGGGCGAAACAGCCCGGCCTGCGCACCGTGCAAGACGTCGTAGAGTCCTCGCTGGGGAACTTGATCTCCAACGGGGGACACAACACTCCAGCCAGCGTGACTGTCGCCGGCCGCACCGATGCCGGGGTGCATGCGCGGGCTCAAGTGGCGCACCTAGATCTGCCCGTTGAACTCTGGCAGCGCCGCGGGAGCCTCCGGACGGTTGGGCAGCTGAATGCCAAACTCCCGAAGGACGTCCGAGTGCTGGCTGCTGCCGAAGTGCCCGGCGACTTCGATGCCCGGTTCTCGGCGCTATCTCGGACCTACGCGTATCGGGTTCACGACCAGACCCCGTACCTGCATCCGCTGGATAGCCGGTTCTCCGTAGCCCACGGCATCCGATTGGACGTCGCCGCAATGGCGAGCGCGAGCCGGGTCTTGCTTGGTGAGCACGATTTTGCCGCCTTCTGCCGTTACCGAGAAGGGGCCTCAACCATACGAACCCTGCAGCACTGCGAGGTGGCTCGGATGGGTAACGATGAGATTGTGTTCACAGTGGTGGCCGATGCGTTTTGCCATAGCATGGTCCGGTCCCTCGTCGGGGCCCTCGTCGCAGTTGGAGAGGGCAAAGTAGGCCGGGAATGGCTGGAAGGTTTGCTGCAGCGCACCTCCCGCTCCGACGCGGTCAAAGTGATGCCGGCAAGTGGCTTGGTGCTGGAGGCGATCGCATACCCAACCGCTGCCCAATCGGGGGAGCAGGCGCGCCGCGCACGACGATTTCGGGAGAAACCTGGGGCAGCACAGGCCTTAGGGGATGGAACAACCAGCTGCCTTTGACCTGCGCCGCGTGCCACAGGTACTCTAGGTGGGTTGCCGGTCGTAACGATCCTCGGCAGCCACCGTCATCATCGCTGTCGGAGACGACGACGGTCATTCTGTCACCAACACGGTGTCAGAGTTGACCACGAAGACGGCCACAAAACTTCGAAGTAGGGGAGCGACACGTGCGCACTTATACGCCACGACCAGGCGACGTAACACGCAAGTGGTACGTGATCGACGCCAACGACGTTGTGCTGGGCAAGCTAGCCACGCAGGCCGCTGCGCTATTGCGCGGCAAACACAAGACCACCTTCGCCCCCCACATGGATGTCGGCGACTTCGTTGTGGTGATCAACGCGGACAAGGTCGCACTCAGCGGTGCCAAGCGCCAGGACAAGTTGGATTACCGGCATTCAGGTTTTCCCGGTGGCCTGTCCAGCAAGGCTTACGGCGACGTGCTCGAGGAGAATCCGCGGCGGTTGGTCGAGAAGGCCGTCAAGGGGATGTTGCCACATAACAAACTGGGCCGCGCCCAACTCAAGAAGTTGAAGGTCTACTCCGGCAGCGTCCACCCGCATGCCGCACAGGAGCCCGAAGTCTTCGAGATCACCCAGATCGCACAATAGGTTCTTGGAAGGAATCACATGCCAGAGAACACTGAAGAGGCTGCGGAAGCGGTAGTGGAGGCGGCCGAAGAGGTTGTCGCCGAAGAAGCGTTGGAACTGGACGCCGAGGTAGTGGGAGAAGAGGTAGCCGAACTGGCCGCCCCCGCCAAGGTCACCCCAGCTGGCGGTTCGGCTGCGGCAGTGGGCCGCCGCAAAGAGGCCGTCGCGCGGGTTCGCATTGGTCCAGGCTCAGGCGATTTCCGCATCAACGGGCGGACACTGGATGAGTACTTCCCGGACAAGGTTCACCAGCAACTAATCAACAGCCCGTTTGCTGTTCTCGGCTCCCTAGACCAATACGATGTTGTGGCCACGATGACTGGCGGCGGCACTTCGGGTCAGGCGGGCGCGCTGCGTCTCGCCATCGCGCGCGCGCTGAACGAGATCAACGAGGATGCTTATCGTCCCGACCTCAAAGCCGCGGGTTACCTGTCCCGCGACTCTCGTGCCAAGGAGCGCAAGAAGTACGGGCTCAAGAAGGCCCGCAAGGCGCCGCAATACTCCAAGCGTTAGTCTTTGCGTGGGTATTGTTTGTACCCACCCACCCGCCCGTTGGTAGGTCCCGCGTAGAGGAGTCTCGTGAGCCGATTGTTCGGAACAGATGGCGTGCGCGGTCTCGCCAACCGACTGCTTACCCCCGAACTGGCGTTACGACTGTCCGAAGCCAGCGCGCGAGTACTGATCGACACGGAGTCTGAACGGGGTCGGCCTCGTGCCGTCGTGGGTCGCGATCCGCGGGCAAGTGGTGAGTTCTTGGCCGCGGCCGTGGTGGCTGGGCTAATGAGTTCGGGCGTGGATGTCTGGGATGTGGGGGTGATCCCCACTCCAGCTGTCGCCTTTCTAGTCGAATCCACCCAAGCGGACTTCGGCGTGGTTCTGTCGGCTTCCCACAACCCGATGCCTGACAACGGAATCAAGTTCTTCGCTAGAGGCGGGACCAAACTCCCAGATGCTGTCGAGGACCAGATTGAGGCTGAATACGATGCGGGCCCGGTGCCGGGCCCAGTTGGGGCAGAGGTTGGTCGCCTGCAACCGGCCGGGGACGCACTGCAACGTTACGTGGACCATCTCGTCAGCACGGTCTCGGTCGATCTGACCGGACTCAAGGTTGTCGTAGATGGCGCCAATGGTGCGGCCAGCATCGCGTCACCGGCTGCGATGCGGGCCTTGGGGGCGGAAGTTATTGAACTTCACACCGACCCCGATGGTTACAACATCAACCTCAACTGCGGGTCGACGCACCCAGCCGATCTGCAGGCGGCCGTGGTCGCCAACGGTGCTGCGATAGGGATCGCGCACGATGGTGACGCCGACCGCTGTTTGGCCGTGGACGCCACAGGAGAGCTAGTGGACGGCGACCAGATCATGGCGATTCTGGCGGTTGGCATGCACGAGAACGGAACTTTGGACAAAGACGCGATCGTGGCCACGGTCATGTCCAACTTAGGATTCCGACTGGCGATGACCGAGCACGACATCACTGTGGTGGAAACCGCAGTTGGCGATCGATATGTGTTGGAAGCCATGCTGGCTGGTGGCTATAACCTCGGCGGCGAGCAGAGCGGTCACGTCATCATGCGCGACTTTTCCACGACCGGAGATGGGACACTGACGGCCCTGCATCTCTTGGCACGTGTTGTAGCTTCGGGGGAGTCGTTGGCGACGTTGGCGTCGGTCATGCAGCGACTGCCTCAAGTGCTGATCAACGTTCGCGGCGTCGACAAGACGCGATTGGACAACCCAACGCTGGTAGCGGCCGTGTCAGCGGCGCAAGAACAACTTGGCGATCATGGCCGGGTACTGCTGCGACCCTCCGGTACCGAGCAGCTTGTACGGGTGATGGTCGAAGCGGCCGAACTCACGCAGGCCCAGCAGGTGGCTGAGGACCTTGTTGCGGTCGTGTCCGCCGAACTTGCGGAGTAACACGCCTATGGCTGCGTTTGGTGGGTATCCGGTGCTGAGGCGGATAGGGTCCATTCGACTGGATGGCTCGGCGGCTCGGTCTGCATAGAAAGTCTCGGTCTGCATAGAAAGTTAGGTGGAACCATGTGTGGAATTGTGGGTTATGTAGGCACGCCGGGCGTGCGCTCGCACAACGCGCTGGAGATGGTCGTCTCGGGATTGCGGCGCCTCGAATATCGCGGTTACGACAGCGCCGGTGTGGCCCTCGTCGCCGACGCCCAACTGTGGACTGAAAAGCGTGCCGGCAAGATCTCCAACTTGGTCGAAGCCTTGGGTGGTCAGGAGGTGCCAGTTTCCCACACCGGCATTGGTCACACCCGGTGGGCGACGCACGGCGGCCCGACGGATCGGAATGCCCACCCGCACGTTTCGTCAGATTCTCGGGTTGCCATTATCCACAACGGGATCATTGAGAACTTCGCCGAACTTAGGGAAGAACTACGGGAAACCGGAGTGGTGCTGACCTCAGAAACGGACAGTGAAGTTGCGGCGCATCTGGTGGCCGCAGTGCTGCCTGAGGTTGATGGCGACCTGGCCGAGGCGTTGCGGCAGGTGTCGCGACGCTTGGAGGGCGCATTCACCCTGGTGGCGGTGGATGCAGATCGGCCGGACGTCATTGTGGGTGCCCGTAGGAATTCGCCGCTAGTGGTCGGCATTGGCGAGAATGAGGCATTCTTGGCCTCTGACGTGGCCGCGTTCATTGAGCACACCCGCGAAGCGATCGAGCTCGGGCAAGACCAAGTGGTGGAGGTCCGCGCAACCGGCGTCACCGTCACCGACTTCGCAGGAAATCCGGCTGAGGTAACCCCGTACACCATCGACTGGGATGCGGCCGCTGCGGAGAAGGGCGGTTACGACCTCTTCATGCTGAAGGAGATCGCCGAGCAGCCGCGCGCTGTGGCCGACACCCTACGAGGGCGAGTGGGCCGGGATGGTCGCCTTGCGCTGGACGACATGCGAATCTCTGACGCTGAGTTCCGAGAGGTCCGCAAGATCATCGTCGTGGCTTGTGGAACGGCTTTCCACGCTGGCCTTGTGGCCAAATACGCGATCGAACACTGGACGAGGATTCCCTGTGAGGTGGAACTTGCATCTGAGTTCCGATATCGCGATCCGATCGTCGATGCTCGCACACTGGTCATCGCCGTCTCGCAGTCAGGCGAGACCATGGACACCTTGATGGCGATGCGTTATGCCAGAGAGCAGGGTGCTCGGGTGCTAGCGATCTGCAATACGGTCGGCTCTACGATGCCGCGCGAAAGTGATGCGGTGCTCTATACAAACGCGGGTCCGGAGATCGCCGTGGCCTCAACCAAGGCGTTCCTCACCCAGATCGTCGCGGCCTATCTGGTGGGCCTGTACTTGGCACAGGTGCGCGGCAACATGTTTGGCGACGAGATTCGCGCGATCGAGCGGGAACTCGAGGAGATGCCCAATCGGGTGGATCTGGTCTTGGACACTGTAGAGGGAGTGCGGGCGCTGGCTCGAGAGTTGGCCGATGCCACGTCGGTGCTGTTCATTGGTCGCCATGTGGGCTTTCCTGTTGCGCTGGAAGGTGCCTTGAAGCTTAAGGAACTCGCCTACATGCACGCCGAAGGATTTGCGGCCGGTGAACTCAAGCATGGGCCGATCGCCCTAATCGAAGACGGTGTGCCTGTTGTGGTGGTGATGCCACCCAAAGGCGGCCGCCAGTCCTTGCACGGCAAGATCTTGTCCAACATCCAGGAAGTACGGGCACGGGGTGCTCGCACCATTGTGATCGCGGAGGAGGGGGATGAGAGCGTGGTGCCGTTTGCCGACCATGTGATTCGGATTCCGCCCACTCCGACGCTGATGCAGCCTCTGGTCGCGACGGTGCCGCTGCAGGTGTTCGCCTGTGAGATGGCCACCGCTCGGGGGCTGGATGTGGACCAGCCACGCAACTTGGCCAAGTCCGTCACGGTGGAGTAGCCGCGGAGGCAGGCAGCTAGGCGCCAGCGCTCAACTCCTAACGGCTCGGGGCTGTGTGATCAGGATTCTTCGTAGACGGGTGCGTTCATCTCGTGAAACCGTTCGGCTGACCGCTTCGCTGCCACGCGAGCCTTCTTCGCTGCGGCAAACGCGCGCTGGGCGCGCGGGGATTCGTCGAGTTGTCGTTTTCGCTCGGACATCCGGACCGCAGCCCGTGCGGCCCTCGGTGCAACCTGATCCTCCACGCGCGTCACACGCTTTCGCACCGCGCGCTCGGTGGCCGTGGAGACGACCCGCCGCTCACCGCGCGACACCAGATCTTCGTAGCTGTTGTTGAGCCAGCCTTGCAGGTGTCCGACGCTGCGGCCGCCTTCGATGGCCGCTGCTGTGAGTCCGTTTAGTGTGCTGGCCAGTGCTGCTTCTGGGAGGGCCCGCAGCGCGTCAGGCAGGGCGGTGAGCTCGGCCTGCAAAGCGTCGGCTGCGCCGACCAGGGCATACCCCGGATCCGGGATTCCCCGCTCCTTGACGGTGTTGCGGATGGGATCGACGATTGAGTCGCTCCATTGGGGATTCTGCATGCTCTGCTCCAGTCCTTTGCATTTATGCTCTGCTTGCCCTCGGGTGAATTGTGGGAGCGACACGCGCGCGCGATGGCCAACCAGGCTGCGGTAGTCGCCCGGTGTGGTGGTGCTTGAGTCGCCGAAACGGCTCGGATGCCGGTGGGTGCGATCGAGGATGTCCTGGGCCAAGACTCCGCGTCGGGTTCTCACACTGACGGTTCAAGCGCCCTAGGTCGGTCTCACCCGTGTCAGGCCGTCGCCAATGCTGATTGCGCCTCAGCTGGAGCGATCCCAGCCACAACCCACGGACCTCTTTGGCGCGCGCCACCGGCCGCCACGCGCTCCGTCCAATCAGGCACAACCTCGGTTCCACACCTCACACCTGCTCTCCGAGGCAATAGGCTTGTGGCATGCGTAGGGCCTATGACATTGGGGCGATTCGATTCGCCGAGGAAGAAACACTTGCCATCGTTCCACCTGGCGCGCTCATGGCGCGGGCTGCCCGCGGGTTGGCCAACGAGTGTCGCCTAGCACTCCAGAGTGCCAGAGGGCGTACCTCCGGCGCTCGAGTGGTG
>JAHZKU010000289.1 GCA_022600255.1 Actinomycetes bacterium
CTCCCCCAGTCGAAGTAGCGAACCATTTCGCTAAGCGACTGGACGCCGAATTGTGACTCCTCAAAACCCTCGCTCCGCGCGATTCACCGCCGACACGGCTTGGTATGTGCTTCGGTGATCCGCTCGTCGCTTTCGGCAGGTGCTTGGGTGATCTGCTCGTCGCGATTGGCGGGTGCTTACGCTTACGCCCCTACCTCACGCGCCGCGCGGTTCACCGCCGACACGATCGCCTTGAGCGAGGAGGTCACAATGGACGGATCAATCCCGACTCCCCACAAGACCCGATCGCCAATCTCACACTCCAGGTACGAGGCGGCCTGGGCATCGCCGCCGGATGACATGGCGTGTTCGTTGTAGTCCAAGACGCGGACATCGATCCCATGTGTCTTCAACGCTGCGCAGAAAGCCGCCACAGGTCCGTTGCCGAGCCCGACCAAATACACCGGCTCCCCAGCGTCGGTCAGCTCGACCTCCACGGAGGTTTCTCCGCCCACTGCTGACTCTTGGCTCACCGACCGCAGTGACAACCGGCCCCACGGCGCTGCCGGGTTGGGGAGGTACTCGTGCTGGAAAGCAGTCCACATTTCAGCAGGGGAGACCTCGCCACCAACATCGTCAGTCTGTTTTTGCACAACACCTGAGAATTCGATCTGCAGCCTGCGCGGCAAATCCAAGCGATGTTCGGTGCGCATGATGTAGGCGACGCCGCCTTTTCCGGACTGGCTGTTCACCCGAATCACGGCTTCGTAGGAACGGCCCACGTCCTTGGGGTCAATCGGCAGGTACGGCACCTCCCAGCGGAAGTCGTCGACGTCCGACCCAGCCGCTTCAGCGTCGACCGCCATGGCGTTCAGGCCCTTGTTTATCGCGTCCTGATGGGATCCACTGAATGCGGTGTAGACCAAGTCGCCACCGTAGGGATGCCGCTCGTTTACTGGGAGTTGATTGCAGTACTCCACCGTCCGTCGAATCCCATCGATGTCGCGGAAATCGATTTGCGGGTCGATGCCCTGGCTGAACAGATTCATGCCCAACGTCACTAGGCAGACGTTCCCGGTCCTTTCGCCATTCCCGAACAAGCACCCTTCGATGCGATCGGCACCAGCTTGGAAGCCCAGTTCGGCGGCCGCCACGGCGGTGCCTCGGTCGTTGTGGGGATGAAGGCTCAACACAACGGAGTCTCGGCGGGCGAGGTGCTTGTCCATCCATTCGATGGAGTCCGCATAGACGTTGGGGGTGGCCATCTCGACGGTAGCTGGCAGATTCAGGATCACCTTGCGCTGCGGAGTCGGTTCCCAAACTTCGGTAACTCGGTCACAGATCTCTACGGCGAAATCCAACTCTGTGCCGGTGTACGACTCGGGCGAATACTCAAAGAACACTTCTGTTTCGTGCGCGATTTCATCGGCGTACTTCTTACACAACTGCGCTCCGTGGACTGCAATCTCAATAATTCCGGCCTGGTCCAGGCCAAACACCACGCGACGTTGCAGGGTGGACGTTGAGTTGTACAGGTGGACGATCGCCTGTTTCGCGCCGCGAATTGATTCGAAGGTTCTCTCGATCAGGTGTTCCCGGGACTGCGTCAAGACTTGAATCACGACGTCGTCAGGGATAGCCCCTTCCTCGATCAAGTCACGGACAAAATCGAAGTCAGTCTGGCTGGCAGAGGGAAACCCGACCTCGATCTCCTTGTATCCCATATCGACAAGCAAATCGAACATGCGGCGTTTGCGATCCGGAGTCATGGGGTCGATCAGGGCCTGGTTTCCGTCACGCAAATCAACAGCGCACCAACGCGGTGCCTCGGTGATGCGGTTATTGGGCCACTGCCTGTCCGGAAGGTCCAAGGGCCTGAAGGGGGAGTAGCGGTGATGGGGCATTGGCGATGCCTGTTGTGGATTTCGGTCTTCATGCTGCTGGGTCATTGCGCGAGTTTCCTTTGGAGAAGATGAACTGAGGGGCTTTGACCGACAAGAAGACTCCGCGACGAGGAGCCAGTCAATCAGGCCTCGTCGCGGCTATTAAGTAGCAGGCGCACGAACATCATCTCTTCAACATTACAGGGCGTCCGTCCGGTTCGCCAGACCATTCGCGACAGGCTGCGGTTTCACCGCCCCTAGATGAGTTCTCGTGCGACCGCTTCGCCGGCGCGGTGCCCAGACTGCACGGCACCTTCCATGAAACCAACGAACTCTGTCGCGGTCTCAGTGCCGGCCCAATGGATGCGGCCCACTGGCTCCCGCAATGCAGGGGCGAACTGGTGCAGGGTGCCTGGCCCAAAGTTCCCGGTCGGACAGCCGCGCGACCAGACTTCTGCCTGCCAATCCTGCTCTTCGTAGATCAGAGCATCGGCGGCCCGCGCACCGAAGCATTGGCTGAATGCCGCCAGGACCTGTTCGCGCCGCTGGTTAGGCGGCAGTGCCGCTAAGTCGCGTGCGTCCTGCCCCACGCAGAACCCGACCAGAGCGAAGACCTTGTCGTCGTGGCTGGAATTGTCGAATATGACCGAGATGGGACTATTGGTCATGACGGCCTCGCCTGACAGGCCATCCTCGCGCCAGAATGCGGACTCATAGATCGCGAGCGCCTTGATCGTTGCACCCATCGGCATTCGTTGTACGAGCTGGGCGCGCGTACTGGGAAGACTCGGCGCAAAGCTGATCTGGCCTGTCAGCGCAGGCGGCACGGCGATAACCACCCGTTGCGCGCGCCAACGACGCTCGTTCGTAGCCACCACCACACCTTGGTCGTCCTGGGTGATGGTCCGTACCGGTGCGCGGTAGTAGGGGGGCTGGTGGAGGGCGCGGGCGATCCGAATCGGCACTTCCTGTGCGCCCGCGACAAACCGCGTGTCTTGGGCGCCTCCACGAGTCTCCAACAAAGGCATGATTCCGCCACTGCGCTGAATGTATTGCAGACACCACAGCAGGGAGAGCTCGGCCGGATCTGCTCCGAAGACAACCTTGAGGCCTGCGTTCATGATGTTGCGTGCTGAGGTTGACGGAATCATTCGGCGAGACCAAGTCGCCAGGGTCATCGAGTCCAGGCGAGCGGCCGCAGCCGAACCGGCTGGCAGTGTTGCGGAGCGCCTCGCCAGCCGGTCCACGGCCCAAGCGGCATTCTGCAGCATCGCCAGTTTCCAGGGCGCAATCCTGGGGATCGTGCCCCGGTAGGTGGTGCGGCGCCCGGCTAGGTGCAGCACCGATTCGCCCTGGGTCCGGGTGGGGAAGGTCTGTAAACCGAGCTCGCGCACTAGGGCCCGCATCCGCCAATGGTTGGGCCCGATCCATTGGCCGCCCACGTCGAAGGTGGCTCCGCCAATCTGCTTGGACAGCAGCCGACCACCGGGGCGTTCGCGGGCTTCGAGGACAGCCACGGAGTGTCCGTGTCCTTGCAGCACCTGGGCAGCGGTTAGACCGGCCAGACCCGCCCCGACCACGACCACATCAGCTTCGTCCACGAATCGGTCCCTCCTCGGCCCAGAGCGCTTGCCAAGTGGCGGCCGGACTCAATGGCGGTTCAGATCGTCAACCTGGTGAGCCAACTGTCCAAGTCCAGGTAGTCGCACTCTTGGCCGGCGGGCAACAGTGCATAGCTGCGGGCCAAGAATCGGTTCAGGGCAGTCGCATCGCACACGATCCGGGCACTCCCATCTGGCGACACCAAGTCGAGGTTGATTTCCCGACGATTTCGATGGGAGAACCGGACGTCACCCAGTCCAGATGTTCCCAGCAGGCCCTCACGTAGTAGTTCTCGACCGAAGGTCCAGGAGACCTCCAAGTCACCAGTGGTGAACCGTGCAGTTACTGCAAATGGGTCGCTCGGTTCATAGCTGAACATCGCCAGCACGGATCCGTTGGTGGTTTCCCCAAACCACGCCGGAACCATCTCCTCGATACCCTCCGGATGTGTGCCCATCAAGGTCCCTCTCCCCTTTGCTGCCGTCCGAACGACCAGCGCGTCCGAACTACCAGCCCCAAACTCTCCTAGATCAATTAGCTACTGCACTGGGCCGCCAGCCCGGTACGCCACGCGGAGGGCTTCACAATTTCTGAACAACCGCGTTAGGAGTTCGAGATCAACTGTCCGCATTTGTCCGATTCTCGGTTTCCAGGCTGGCTTGTCCCACTAGGTTGCGGGTAAGAAAAGGCGATATCGCCCGGTGCAGCGGGAATGTACGGCCACAGCCTGCAAGACTGGCAGCGTCTGAACCCCAAGGAGTAATATGCGTGCAATTCCGACTCGGTCGATCGTGGGGCTAGCTGGCGCCCTGCTACTTCCAGCGGCGATGATCCTGACCGGTTGCACAACCGGGTCCTTGGACGACCCGGCCAGCAGCACCCCAGTGCCGTCGGCAACGAGTACATCGCAGGTCTGTACTGAGTTGGATGCGGTGATGAGTGACATCGACACCCTGCAGTCAACTGATCTCAGCGTTGACAACGCCAGCACGCTGGCTACAACAACGAAGGATTTGGCTTCGGGTGTGGCCGATTTGGCAGACGCCGGTTCCACCGCAGCCAACGCCGCTGTCCTCAACCTGCAGACCGCCACAGACTCGCTGAAGAAATCCGTCACCGGATTAGGAGACACCACGACGGTTGACGACGTGCAACTTGCGTTGACCGACGTTGTTGCGGCGTTCGACGCCACCGAGGTCGCCGCCGGTTGCCCCTAACCCCATTGGTTGCCCCGGCCTGGAAACCATCGGCGAGGATCGAACGGGTCGTGGTGTAGTACTCGAGTAACTGAGGAGTGGCCGATGCCAGTGTCAGCAAGCGTTAAGGGACTCGTGGCACGTTTCGCCAACAGTGCCAATCCGGTGGTGGGTGGTCCCGCCGCCCCAATCCGCACTCGCGCCATTCTGGCCGCATTTGGTCCATCACTGATGCCCCGGGCCTCCCTGCACCAGGGCATGGCCGTGGGTCTGTCTGTCCTTTCAGCTGAGATCGTCGGGCACGCCATCAATGGCTTGATTTCCCGAATGACGCCAGCCGGCGCGTCCCTGACCGTCCGACTCGGCGTGCGCACAGGAATCGGCTTGGCCGGAGCTGCGGCCGCCCAGATTCCAGAGAAAGATGATGAATCAACCGCAGTTGCTTCGCTGCGCACCGCTGGCAAGCTAGCCGCGGTTGCTGCCGTGGGCGGGGCCATTTTCCACACCGGTACCGAACTCTCCGAGAAGTTCCCGGCCAAATCCGCGCTGCGACCGCTGGTGCTGGGAGCCGCCGCAGTGGGAGCAGAAGTGTTCTATGCGCGTGATCTACTCATTAAGCGTGAGGAGTCGGTGCAGGCTTGGACAGCCGATGACAAGCCGGCCTCTTTGACGGGATCATTGGGGATCGGCCTAACGGTGGCAACGGCTGGCCGTGGCATCGGGATTGCATACCTGGAAACTCAACGTGCGCTGGTGAAGTTCTTCGGCGAAGATCGGCCCCACGCCGCTTTCGCGGGGCTGGTGAACGCGGCGCTCTGGGCGATGGGCGGAACGGCGCTCTACTACACGGTCGTCGGGGTGATCGCACGAACCAACGAAACCATTGAGCCGGCTTACTCTACGCCGCCGAAGAGTCCATACGTCTCGGGAGGGCCCAATAGTGTGTCGCCGTGGCGAGAACTCGGCCTCGAGGGTCGCCGTTTTGTCACCGACGTCGTCACTCCCGAACTCATCGAAGCGGTGATGGGGGAGAAGGCCGTCGCGAATCCGGTGCGTGCTTTTGTGGGCTACAACAGCGAACCGCTTTATCCGTCCGGTCGCTCGGAGATGATGCTCGACGAGTTGGAGAGGTTGGGTGCGTTTGAGCGTTCGAACTTGATTCTGGTGTCCCCGACGGGCACAGGTTGGGTGGATCAGACCATGGTTGAGGCCGCCGAGTTCTTCGCGCGGGGAGACGTGGCCACCGCCTGCGTCCAGTTCAGTCGAGGTCCCTCGTTCTTAGAGGTGCAGAAGGTTCATCTCGGCCGGATGCAGTTCCGAGGACTGCTGTGGGGGGTCCACATGCGGCTGCAGGGGATGCCGCCGCAGAAACGACCCAACGTCTACGTCTTCGGGGAGAGTTTGGGTTCGTGGTCTTCCTCTGATGTGGTGATGCACCAGGGCATCGCCGGGTTTGATCACTACGGCATTGACCGGGCCTTGTGGTTTGGGCTCGTGGGCTTTGCCAAGTGGTCCAAGACCGGAATGCGGCAAGGCTCAAACGCGCTGGTACCCCCCGGAACGGTGGAGGCTTTCGACAACTACTCGCAGTACGCTGAACTGACGCCCGAGCAGCAGCAGAAACTGCGCGCCATCGTTGTGGATCACGACAACGACCCCATCGCGGCCATGTCCCTGCGCTGGGCCGTGAAACGGCCGCCCTGGCTGACCGGCGAGGAGCGGGGCCGTGGGGTCGCCAAGTCGATGCAGTGGGTGCCGTTGATCACCTTCGTGCAGATTATGGTCGACGCGATGAACGCGATGGTGGTGGTGCCGGGACACTTCAAGTCTTTCGGCCACGACTACCGCGGTGACACGGCTCAGTTCGTCCATGCCGCGTTCGAGTTGCCAGCGGCGACCGAAGCGCAAAAGAGTGCGGTCGATGACGTCTTGCTGCGGCTTGAGGTGGAGCGCGGCGAACGGATTAAGGGCCAATCTAAGGATGCGCAGCAGCGGTCTGGTGGTCGCACCTGGCTACGCGACCGCGGGGTGCTGGACAAGGACGAGCCGGCGGTGGAGATCACACCAGGAGATGCTCCCGGAGACATCCAGTAGTCGGAGGAGTTCGCAAGGCCCAACGCCGAATCGGAATTGGCGTCGCTAGCGACCTACACTCATAAAGTGTCCCAAGCAGACCACGACCGGCTCGGCGTATTCCTGGATCTTTCGGGTCGCGAAGTGTTGGTCGTCGGCGGTGGAACAGTCGCAGCGCGCCGGATTGACCAGTTCCGGCATTGTGGTGCCCGGGTCAGCGTGGTTGCCCCAGATGTCACCGATCACATCGCCACGTTGGCTGTGGACGGCTTGATTCGTTGGCTGCCGCATCAGTACACAACACAAGACCTGCTAACCCCCGCCGACGTCAGTGCACCCAATCGGGCCAGCGCACCAGAATCTGCGAATGGCCACAGTCCCCAGTACTGGCTTGTGAACACCGCAACGGGAACGGACGCCGATCAGCAGGTAGCCGACGATGCACAGGCCCACGGAATCTGGTGCATCCGCTCGGATTCTGGTGTCCGCGCCGCGGCCGTCATCGGAGCCAGCGCGCGAGCGGCCGATGGAGTGGGAGTTGCGGTATCGTCTGCCGATCCCGGTCGTTCCAAACAGCTAGCCACGGCAATCGGAACAGCCCTGAGCGATGGCAGCCTGCCGATTCGGCCTCAGCGCAGTTCTGGGCACGGCTGGGTTGCTCTGGTTGGTGGCGGACCAGGAGACCCTGGGTTGCTGACTGTACGCGGCCGGCAACTGCTTGGCATGGCAGACGTCGTCGTCACCGACCGGCTGGGTCCAACCGCGGTTCTGGATGAGTTGGCCGATGTGCACGTGATTGACGTCGGAAAAACCGCCGGCCATCACCCGGTTCCCCAAGACCAGATCAACGAAATCCTCGTTGAGCATGCCCGCCTGGGCCTTCGCGTGGTGCGGCTCAAGGGCGGCGACCCGTTTGTACTGGGCCGGGGCGCGGAAGAAGCCGAGTACTGCCTGCGCCATCAAGTGGCTGTGGAGTGGGTGCCCGGTGTCACGTCTGCTGTCTCCGTGCCAGCGGCGGCGGGCATCCCGGTCACGCACCGCGGGAGCAGCCCGGCCTTTCTGGTCGCCTCGGGCCACGAGGCATCCGAGGCGGCTGCGGCCACACCACCGGAGACAACGCTATTGCTCCTCATGGGTGTCCATCACCTCCCCAAGACAGCAGACTTCCTGGCAGCGGAAGGCCGGCCCGGGCATACGCCGGTGGCTATCGTCGAGAACGGCTGGACGCCCCAGCAACGCACTGTGCGCTCAACGCTGGCCGAATGTGGGGCATTGGCAACAGCAGGGGCGATCAAAGCACCCGCGATCATCGTGATCGGGCCCGCTGCGGCGCTAAGTGATGTCTTAGGGGACGTAGCCGCGGTTGTGCCGCGCTGATTCAGAGCGTTGGCTGCGGCCAGGGCACCCGGGCAATGGCATTCTCCACCAGACTGCCGAGCCACAAGCTGCCCGCAGCCTCACGCACCCCGGTCACGTAGTGATAGCGGCTCCCATCCGCCTGCAAGTTATGGCGGACTTGGCCGTCCGCGGTGATCCCCAGCACAAACGTGCACCGGGTCGCTTCGGGCTGCACGGCTTCCGGTAGCGCCCAGATCGCCTTTCTTATCCAGCCAGGTTTGGGCAGGAGGGTGTCCAGCAAAGCGTTGCGATAGGACGGCAGAGCGACCCAGAACACGCCGTCCGAGCCGGTTGAGATGTTATCTGGCAGTCCAGGAAGGTTCTCGAGGACCACTTCGTGAGCACCGGCCGAGGGGCCGGTGAGCCAGAACCGACTGACACGATACGCGCCGGTTTCGGCGAAGATCAGGAAGTCGCCAGACTCGTCCAGCGCGACGCCATTGGCAAACGACAGTCCGTCGAGTAGGACTTCGGTAGTTCCATCCGGGCGCCAGCGCAGCAGACGACCTGATCGGCCATGTTCGAGGAGGTCGGCTTTGAAATGATGCACCCCGGTCGTGGTTGATGAGTCGGTGAAGTAGATGGACCCGTCCGCTGCCACGCAGCAGTTGTTGATGAACAACGGTTTTCGGCCCAAGATTTGCTGCACCAAGACCGAGACCTTCTTCGTTGCAGGGTTGACCCGTAGCAGCCCCATGTCTGCATCACACACGATCAGGTCGCCATCAGGATGGACTTCGATCCCTAACGGGCGGCCACGCGTCTCAGCGACAAACTCCACCGGGCCGCCCTCAACGCGGGTACGCCACAGGCCGCCTTGCGTCACGCCGGTGTAGACCCAACCATCCGCCGAAACCGCAATGTCCTCGGGCCCGTTGCCAGGAATCGGAATCACGGAGACGTCGGCCAGGGCCGCATTTTGTTGGAATGCACCCACCAGTCCGCGGTCTTTGGGGGGCTGCCAGCGTTGCGGTGCGATCTTGGGTTTGGGCACACTGCCACTGTGGCAGGAGCGATCTCGCGTCACAACAACGACTCCGAACTGGTAGCCCAAACGGATTGGGTCTTTGCGACCTCCCGCACCTACTCTGGAGGAATGCCCAACTCCTATAACATCGCGCTGATTCCCGGCGACGGGATCGGCCACGAAGTCGTCTCAGAGGCCCAGAAGTCCCTGGCTGTAGTCGGGGAGAAGTATGGACTCTCGTTCCCAGCTACCGAATACGACCTAGGTGCGACGCGCTACAACAACACCGGTGAAACGCTACCCGAAGCCACGTTGAGTGAGCTGCGCGATCACGATGCCATCCTCCTTGGTGCGGTAGGGGATCCATCTGTGCCGCCGGGCGTGCTGGAGCGGGGTTTGTTGCTGCGGGCGCGCTTTGAGCTAGACCACCACGTCAATCTGCGTCCAGTGAAGCTTTATGAAGGCGTTCAAACCCCACTGGCTGGCAAGACTCCTGCCGATATTGACTTCGTTGTTTGCCGGGAAGGTACCGAGGGCCCGTACGCGGGCGCAGGCGGGGTGTTGCGCAAGAATACGCCCCATGAAGTGGCCACCGAGGAGAGCCTCAACACTGCCTACGGCGTCAGCCGGATCGTCGCCGACGCTTTCGCGCGTGCCGAACAGCGACCCCGCAAGCACGTCACTTTGGTGCACAAGACGAACGTGTTGGTGCACGCCGGTGACCTCTGGCAGCGTACCTTTGCCGCGGAGGCCGCCCGACATCCAACTGTGACCACGGATTACCTGCATGTTGATGCCGCGTCGATGTTCTTCTTGACCCAGCCAGAGCGATTTGATGTGGTCGTGACCGACAATCTCTTCGGCGACATCCTTACCGATATCGGTGCTGCGATCTGCGGCGGGATTGGCTTAGCCGCCAGCGGAAACCTAGATCCCAGCGGCAAGAACCCCAGTATGTTCGAGCCGGTGCATGGGTCTGCGCCCGATATCGCTGGGCAGCAGAAAGCGGACCCCACCGCGACTGTGATGAGCCTAGCGATGCTACTGGATCACCTTGGCGAGCGGGAAGCGGCACTGGCTGTGGAAGCGGCGGTCGCCTCGGACCTAGCCACGCGCGGTGCCACCAGCCGGTCGACAGCTGAGATTGGGGACGCGCTGGCCGCCGGGATCGTATAGGCGTGTCTCGATAGTCCAAGCGTCGTCGCAGATAGGCTGACCTGCAGCCCAAGAGGAAGATCACATGACTAGCAACATGGAACGCTTTGCCGTTCGCAACAACGCCGCACCGCTGCCTGCCAATGAACGTGCCGCGGTTCTGAACGATCCAGGTTTCGGGAGTGTCTTCACCGACCACATGGTGTCGATCCGGTGGATCCAGGAATTGGGGTGGCACGACGCCGCCGTCGAACCATACGGCCCGATCACGTTGGATCCAGCGACGAACTCATTGCACTACGGTCAGAGCGTATTTGAGGGGCTGAAGGCCTACCGGCACGCAGATGGTGGGGTCTATACGTTTCGTCCGCAAGCCAACGCTGAGCGTTTCCAGCGCAGCGCCGCGCGGCTCGCAATGGCGGGACTGCCCACTGATCTGTTCTTGGGCTCGATCTCGGCGTTGCTCTCGGTTGACCGGGACTGGGTGCCAGCCGATCGGGAAAAGTCGTTGTACCTGCGCCCATTCATCTTCTCGACCGAGGTCGGACTAGGCGTGCGCCCAGCTGACGAGTACCTCTACCTTCTGATCGCCTCGCCAGCGGGCGCTTACTTCGCAGGGGGGATCAAACCAGTCTCGGTCTGGCTCACGGAGGACTACGTACGGGCTGCGCCTGGTGGCACGGGCGAGGCGAAGTGTGCCGGGAACTATGCAGCCTCGCTGCTGGCGCAGGCCGAGGCCATCGATCACGGTTGCGATCAAGTGGTCTGGTTGGACGCCAATGAACACCGCTGGGTCGAAGAGATGGGCGGAATGAACCTCTACTTTGTCTATGGCTCAGGCAAACAGGCCCGCTTGGTAACGCCCACCTTGACGGGGAGCTTGTTACCTGGAGTTACCCGGGACTCACTACTAACGCTGGCACAGGATCGCGGCTATGCGGTGGAAGAGGCTCGGATCAGCGTTGAGGACTGGCGAAATGGGTGTGAGTCCGGGGAGATCACGGAGGTCTTTGCCTGCGGGACCGCCGCGGTAATCACGCCGGTGGGGACTGTGCGTGGCCGCACGGGAGAGTGGCAAGTTGGTGATGGTCGAGCCGGACCAATCACCATGGAACTGCGCCAGAATCTGCTGGATATCCAGACCGGAGTCAGCGCAGATCCGCACAACTGGATGATGCGCATGGTCTGAGCGGCGCTAACGGCCCAACTGATTTGGCCTGATGATCGGGGGTGATCACCAGGCCAAATCGGGTTAGGTGCCAAGGGGCTAGGCAAAAATCCCGGCGATTTCCGCGTCGTGCGCCGATGCAATAACCTTCCGCCGTAGCTTCAGGGTCGGCGTGAGCTCGCCACTTTCCGGCGTCATCTCGGTAGGCAGGATCACGATTTTCTTTACCTGCTCGAAACGAGCCAGGTCGACGTTTACCAAGTCAGTGACCTGTTCTTCGAGGAAGGTCTGGACGGCCGGATGGGCGGCTACCTCTTCGGGGCGCAGGCCTTCCGCCAACCCCAGTTGCTTCACAAGCGCGGGCACGTTGTCGACATCAAGTGCCACCAACGCCCCGACAAAACGCTCTCCTTCGCCCACCACCACGGCTTGGCTAACGGCCGGGATTGACTTCAACCGAGCCTCGATCGGGGCGGGGGCGATGTACTTGCCTCCACTGGTCTTGAAGAGTTCCTTCTTGCGATCGGTGATCTGTAGGTATCCCTCGTCGTCGAACTCGCCGATATCGCCACTGTGCAACCACCCGCCGGCATCGAGGAGTTCCTTGGTCTGCGCCTCATTCTTAAAGTAGCCCCGCGTGATGTTGGGTCCCTTGATTAGGATTTCCCCATCGGCGGCGATCTTGACCTCGGCCGCACTGAAGGCCTTGCCGACCTTGCCTGGTCGGGTTTGGCCAGGCGCCGGGATGCTGATGATTGCGGTGGTTTCGGTCATCCCGTAGACCTCGTGGATGGGTAGTCCCAAAGAGGCAAAGAACGCGCTGGTTGACCGACTTAAGGGTGCCGCTCCGCTGAAGCAGTAACGCACATCTTCAAGTCCAATTGCGGACTTCACCTTGTCAATCACTTAACTTGTTCGCGAGAACCCGAGTCACTCCGGTGATGGGCCGGCCAGCTTCAAGTTGCGCATTGAACCACGAGGACTCGGTGGCCAGCGCCCAGGACGCCAGAACACTCTTGACACCGGTGGCTTCGGCCAGTCGCGCCTGGAGGGCCGCTTCGAACTTCTCCCACACCCGTGGAACGGCTAGGAACAGCGTTGGTCGGACGCTGGGTAGGTAGTCCTTCATCTCGTTGAGATCGGCGCAGGTGTAGACCTCCACGCCAGATTCGATCTGGTTCAAAATCGTGAACAAGTGCTCGGCCACGTGGCACAGCGGCAGGTAGGAGACGATCCGTTCTTCGAGTCGGCGGAAGCCATACAGTTCCCGGATTTCGTCACTAACGGCATTGAAGTTGGCATGGGTGAGTTCTACACCCTTGGGCTCCCCGGTGGTACCGGACGTGTAGCACAGCAGCGCGAGATCGTCTGGCTGGGCGCTGTTGATGCGATAGTTCAGGTCGTCCTCGCTGACCGTGCGACCGAGCTCTAAGAATTGCTGCCAAGAGATCACCCAATCCTTGGTGGCGGCGGGCGCGTCACCCATGAGAACGACCTTCTTCAGGTTCGGGACCTGATCGCGCACCTCAATGAGTTTCTCGTATTGATCCTGATCGTCGATGATGGCCACGGTGGCTTCGCTGTGGTTGACCAACCAGGCAACCTGCTCCGCGGTGTTCGTAGCGTAAATCGGGGTGGGTACGGCTCCGGCCGCCATGACGCCGAGGTCGGAGATTATCCATTCAGGCCGGTTCCGGCCCGCGATCGTTACAGCCTCCCCTGGTGAAACCCCCAACGAGATCAGGGACTTACCAACTGCACGAACATCTCTGTCATATTCGGACCAAGTGATGGTGGTAAAACCGGCAGTAGGCGATCCACCATGCAGCGCGGCAGCGTCGGGGGCCTCGGCTGCTAGCGCGGCCAGTTTGGTTACGAGTGTGGGGGTGCCTGTCATGTCTTCTCCCTTGGACGGACCCGAGTCTTTGACGCAGCGTAACAGTGACTACAGCCGGGCTCATAAGCGCCGCAGTGGGGTGTGAGCCAGTCGATCATGCTGTTACTCAAGGTGATGATCACCGGACAATACGTGTCCGGTTGGTGCGCTCTGCTTGGTCCGCGCTCAGGTCGGTGGTAAGTGGGAAACCGTCATCCCTGCCAACGCGGTCGCGCAACTGCACGTGCGCACGGAAGGTAGCTGCGCTACCGACGATTGCACAAGCTGCCGCATCCGCTCGGTATTCTCGCGAAAGATCCGCACCGCCTCTGTTTGTGTCACCACCGGACCGCCGGCGACACCCGCGTCCATGTCAGTAACCAGCGCGATTGGGGCGTAACACAGCTCCTGCTCTCGGGCTAGCACCGCTTCTGGGTGCCCCGTCATGTTCACCAAACTCCAACCCAACGCCGCATACGACTGGGACTCAGCGCGGGTCCCGAATCGGGGGCCTTCAATCACCACCATCGTGCCGCCATCGGTGATGGGAATGTCGAGCCCCATCCCGGCCGTGACCACAGCGGCCCGCAGGTCATCGCAGTAAGGGTGGGTGAACGACACGTGTGCCATGCCGGAGTCAACGTAAGTCTGTTTACGACCGTACGTTCGATCCACCAGCTGGTCAGGTGCCACGAATGAACCCGGTGCGAGGGTGGGTTGCAGCGAACCAACGGCACAAGGCGCAAGCACCTGGGTGACGCCTAGGCTGCGTAGCGCCCACATGTTGGCCCGGTAGGGAATATTGTGCGGGGGCCACTGATGCTCCCGACCATGCCGCGGCAAAAACACAACTTCGGTGCTGCCGACAATTCCGCGAGTGATGACATCCGACGGTGGACCGTACGGGGTTTCTACGGTGAGAGACTCCGGTTCCTCGATGAAGTCATACAACCCAGTGCCACCGATTACACCAATCATCCTTGTGCTCCCTCCGGTGCGAGTCACTAACCAGTGTCTGGGCACACCGTGTGGGGCCCACACCCGGGGTCGGCCATACTGTGCATCATGCGGATTCTCGTGACCGGTGCAGCGGGCTTTATTGGTGCCCATATCGTGACCGAGTTGCTGGATCACGGTTATGAGGTGCTTGCGCTGGACGGTCTCGTGCCGCCCATCCATCAGAGTTCGCAGTGGCCGTTGTGGCTGGACACCCGGGCGCAGTGGCAACACGCGGACCTGCGGGACCCAGCGGCGGTTGACGCAGCGTTGACCGGTGTTTCGGCCGTCGTTCATCAGGCCGCTTTGGTGGGCCACGGGTTGGATCTGCAAGATCTACCGGCATATGTCAGTCTCACGGACCTCGGCACAGCCGAACTCTTGGCCGGGATGGCGCGCCATGGCGTGCAAGATTTGGTGCTGGCCAGCTCCATGGTGGTTTACGGCGAAGGTCAGTACGCTTGCGAAATCCACGGGCCAGCCTTCGCCCCCAAACGACTCACGACGGACTTGGAAGCTGGCCGCTTTGATCCGCTGTGTCCGCGGTGCCAAGCTCCACTGGATTGGTGTCGCGTCATCGAATCTGCACCCAAAGACCCACAGAGCGTCTATGCCACCAGCAAACTTGCCCAAGAACACTACGCAGCAGCGTGGGCACGCGGGGTAGGCGGACGCGCCATTTTCCTGCGGTATCACAACGTCTATGGACCCAGAATGCCGATGAATTCGCCCTACTCGGGCGTAGCAGCACTGTTCCGGTCAGCGCTGGAATCCAATACCGCGCCACAGGTCTTCGAGGATGGGAAACAGATGCGCGACTTTGTCCACGTGCGCGATGTCGCCCGCGCCAACCGTGTCGCTCTAGAGGCACTCAGCGTCACCAGCCCCGACGGGCTTGCGCTCAACATCTGTAGCGGGCGACCCCGCAGCATTGGCTGGGCCGCGCAGGTACTAGCCGATGAACTTGCCGGACCCGCACCAACCGTCACCGGGGCGTTTCGGGCCGCGGATGTTCGTCACGTTGTGGCCGACCCGACGGCCGCAGAGCGCAGTATCGGCTTTGCTGCAACGGTTGATCCCCTCTCCGGGTTTGCCGAGTTTGCGCGCGCGCCGATGCGTACCTGATCCGGGCACGCGACGGTACGTGTCGAACGGGTCGGTGCATCAGGGACATCGGGTACGGCGAATGCACGGGAGCCCATAGCGCTGAGGAGTCCCCTGCTACCACTGCGAGGCGATGAAAATTTGGCAGGCCAGCGCGACCGGCACCGAAGCGGCCACCCAGCGCCGACGCGGACCAGGGACGGCGGCCGCTAGCGCGATCCAGTACACCAGCGGTAGCCAAATTCGCTCGACTTCGCCCCGCATGTATCCCGAGAGGGAGCCGAACAGGGCTCCGAACAATGCCAGCCAGATCAACCACTTCACCGGGGCGGGCAAACTTCCACTTCCCGGTAGGCCAGCCAGGGCAGCTGGCCCTACCAGGGTGGCGAGGACCACTAGGTTCGCGATGGCGAAGTACCAATAGGGTCGCACCGAGGCGGCGTCTAGTTCCCAGGCGGTTTGTGTGGCAAAGATGCCCTCGTACAGGGTGAAGCCTGCTAGTGCCCAGCCGACCGGAACTAGCAAGGCCACACCGGCGCAGACAGCGGTGGCGATCCAATCACGCTGCACGAACACCACTGCCAGCAAGATCACCCCCATGGGTAGTAATCCATACGACAAGAATGGACACATTCCGAGGAGCACGCCGCCGGGCAAGGCCCACCATAGATTTCGGTGCGCCATCGCCAGAAATGCGACCCCCCAGGCCAGCACGCCAGCGAAGAATGCGTCCGGGCTGGTCCCGATCCAGACCGCGGCGGGCACGACCACCACGACCGGCATGGCCCGGCGGAACATCTCTTCTCCTGCCAGGATTTTGACAGTCACCGCCACTGCCGCGAGGGCGCTGGTTCCGACGAACACGTACATCAACGCGATCGCAACATCAGAAGTGACGCCGATCCTGGCCAGCAGCGTGAGGAACACCACCAGACCAGGGGGATGGCCTTTGACATGGGTGGGATAGTCCAAAATATCGTCGGTAAAGGTGGCGACGAATTCAGATAAATCCGCATCCGCCAGCGGGACCACCCGAAGGTAGTCGTCGGCCTTGGTCAACGGCAGCGTCAGATCTTCAGTACCGCGCACTGTTGTCAGCGCCAGCGTCCACGCGGAGGCAGCCAGCCATCCGGTCACCAACAGTGGCCGCCAGCCTAGCGATTGGGCCAGTGTGGGTAGGTAGATCACCGCAGCGGCCGCCAGCGCCAAGACCATCAAGATCCCGGGTTCAATCTCGAGATTGAACCCGCCCAGGAAAGGTTGGGAGCCGGCCAGGACGAGATCGTAGCCCTGTTCCCCCAACCATTCGCCCCAGTACCAGGTGGCTGGTAGGGCCACGGCCCACAGTACAATCGGCCAGAGCTGCGCTCTTGCCAGTTCCACGGCAGCACCTTGTGGCTCGCGGGCTTGGGGCGCGGACGTGCTCACGAGGTCGAGATTAGTCTGTGTCATAGTTGGCGATCATGGCCACTCTCGTACTGCCCTGCCTTAACGAGGTCCAGGCGCTGCAGTGGATTGCCAAGCGCGTCCCCCCTGACATGGACATGCTGGTGGCTGACAACGGGTCCTCTGATGGCAGCCAGGAGGTTGCGCGCGACCTCGGTGCGCAGGTAATTGAGGTGCCGCAGCGTGGGTATGGCGCGGCCGTACACGCCGGTGTGACGGCGGCTCGTCCGGGCCTTGTGGCTGTCATGGACGCCGATGCCACCTTCGATCCGACTGATCTTGCGCCGCTGCTAGAGGCGGTTCGAGCCGGTGTCGACTTGGCGGCTTGTGTGCGACAGCCCGTGTCTACCGCAGCGATGCCCTGGCAGAGCAGAGCCGGCAATGCCTACCTATCTTGGCGGCTGCGGCACAAGACTGGCTTGGCCATCCACGACATCGGGCCAGTCCGGGTCTTCAACCGGGATCCATACCTGGCGCTTGGGATCCAAGATCGGGCTTTCGGCTATCCAATGGAGGTTTTTGTACGCGCGGCACAGGCCGGCTGGACGTTCTCGGAGTTACCAATGCCCTATCGGGAGCGAATCGGCAAGTCGAAGGTCACGGGCAGTCTGATGGGCTCGATTCGGGCCACCCGTGATTTATGGCGGGCCACCCCATGACCAACTACGGCGTGCTGGTTGTCGCAAAAGCGCCGGTACCGGGCCGCGTGAAGACCAGGCTCCAGCCGAGCTTCAGTGCGGTAGAGGCCGCACAACTCGCGGGTGCGGCGTTGCAGGACACGATGGCGGTGGCCTCCGGGGCAGCCTGGCTCGGTGTCGCCTTGGACTTGTCGGGCCTGGCGCGAGTGCCTAGATGGATTCCCGGCGAGGTATTCCCACAGGTTCAGGGGAGTCTTGGCGCGCGACTAGATGCCGCGTTCGCTGAGGCGCGGGTCCGCACCGAACTTCCGATTGTGTTGCTGGGGATGGATACGCCGCAGGTGACCCAGCAGAACCTGGCCGATGTCGTGCAGGGTCTAGCGGACGCGGACTTTGTGCTTGGCCGCGCCCGCGACGGTGGTTTCTGGACCCTAGCCACTGCGGGGCCGCTGCCTCCGGTCCTGGCTGGTGTGCCGATGAGCGCGTCGGATACTGCTGATCGCACGTGCGCTGCGCTGGCGGCCCACGGTTCTGTGAGGTTCGCCGCGACCCTAGAAGACGTTGATGATGCGGCCTCGGCCGCCCGCGTTGCGCGGCTGGTCCCGGATTCGGCTTTTGGCAAATCCCATGCTCGACTGCTGGCCGGCAAAGCAACATGACAGACTTACACGTTCAGGGAGCCCAGACCCGCCGTGGCCCCTCAATAGCTGCGAAGGACGTGAGGTGAAGACTGATGGCCGAGGGCGTTTCCGAGCCGCTGCGACTGTTGCCCGAGTCAGTTGATACTGTCCCGGCACCTATCCACAACACGACCTCGCCGAGCCCGGTTTGGCCAGATGATGAGGTGTTTGCCCATGCCCTGCACCACGGCACAGGTCTGGATCTGCTGCACCACAACGGTCATCGCGTGCCTCTGGCCGTGCACCGTTGGCTGGCGGCGCCCGACCGGGCCGATGAGTCCCTCCTGCAACGTTGCTCGGGCCGGACGTTAGACATCGGGTGCGGTCCGGGCCGTTTCTCGATTGCGCTCGCGCAGCGTGGGATCTTCTGCTTGGGCATCGACGTCACGAGCAAAGCCGTGGAGCTGGCGCGCAGCAACGGTGCGAATGTGCTTTGCGCCTCCGTGTTTGATCCCCTGCCGACCGAAGGCGAGTGGGACACCGTCCTGCTGGCAGACGGGAACCTGGGAATTGCGGGTGATCCGGATCGTTTGTTGGCCCGGGCTCATCACCTCCTTCGTGCCGGTGGCCGACTGTTGGTGGAGGCTGCAGTCAGCGATGTTGATGAGGTTGTACCCGTGCAACTCTCGAATGGCAGTGGCAACAGCCGGGTGTTCCATTGGGCGCACGTGGGTGCGGAAGCGGCCGTGCAGCGGGCTCGGGCCGTCGGCTTTTCGCACACGGAAACCTGGCGGTCACTGGGCCGGGTCTTTGTCTCCTTTGACCGATGACCGACTCATGCGCTCACGCACAACTGCGGTGAGCACCGTGCCAATCGCAATCAGGCCGAGAACGATGGCCAGATTGCGGGGATAGTCCAAGGGAAGTAGCGACGGATTGTCCGGTTGACGCCCACCGGCAATCAGTACTGGAATCGCCATGATAACCAGCACACCGGCCACGATGAATCCCGACTGCACGTAGGCCCGAAACCGCGCAGGAATCAAGCGGCCAATGGCCCAACCCCCAGCTGCCACTAGCCCAGCGAGCAGGATGTCGTGGATCAGCACCCCAGCCACGATCCAGATGCCTAGGTTCGCGAAGGTGGATTGTGGGATGGTCTCGTACAGTGTCCACCCTCCGAACGCCATCACCACAGTGCCGATGGCAATGAGGAATACGCGCAGGATCACGTGACCTCCAAGCGGTTGACCCACTTGGTCTGCAGAACACCGGGCCGATTCGGGGCCATGATGCGGGCCGGGTAGCCGTGATCCAGATCCAACGGTTCGCCGTTGAGTTGCAGCGCCAGAATCGTCAGAGGGTGATTTGCGAACTGGCTCGGCAGTTGGCTTCGCCCGAACAGCCCTCCGTCCTCCAAGGACATCACCCTGACGTTGGAGGTGGGTCCCCCTCCAGCGAGGCGGACCAGTTCCTGCATCTGAATCCCAACCCAGGCCGCGTTGGCACTCCACCCCTCGACACAGGAGATCGGCAGTACCACCTCGGTCTGGGGCATTTCCCGCAACTCGGCCAGGGTGAACTCTTGGCTTTGGGCGCCGACCAGCGTCAGGCGATAGCTGTTCCCGACTGTCAGTGGGGTGACCTTCGCCGCCTTTGCTGTGCGATTCACCGGCACGTTTTGCGGCCCAATCGACGGAATCCTGGGAGCCAACGCGGCGACGTCTTGTAGGGGCGCGACGGTCTGTCCCACCGTGGTGACGGTCACCGCACCCACCGCTAGGCCCCCGGTGACCAACAGCCCGCGCCGGGTCAAGGAGCCATCTGCGTCTCGTGGGTTCTCGGTGCTGGCGGTGAGAGACGTTGCGGCCGCGGAGCCGCTGACCGCCCCCGGCTCGGCCGTCGCGTCGGGCTCGGTGTCGGCGTCGGTGTCTAGTGAGCCCACGGCAGGGGGCAAGACCACGTTGTGACGGCGGCGCAGCGCCTTGGCGATGTCCGAGCCGTGCACACCTAGATGCACCAAGATCGCACCCACAATCACAAAAGCGATCGCGTAGTGGGTGGCCACAAACGGAAACTCCCAGGGATAGAACTGAGTGTTGTTCAACATTCCGGTTGCTAGCTGCAGAATCATGGCGCCAACAAGAATGAAGATGGAAAGTCGCTCCAGGCCGTGCAAGACGGACTTGATCGGCGGCCACGCCCACAACCTTGGGTAGACCGACCAGAGCTTGAGGAGCAACAGCGGGATCGCTGCGATGCCAGCGATCATGTGGACGCCTTGCGACACTCGATAAGCCGATGCGGGAATCGGAGGAATGGTCAGCCAGTCCACTGGCTTCTGCTGGACATGACTGTAGAGCCCGGTGACGAAACACAATACGACGGCGGTGGCCAGCGAGATTCCGATAATGGTGGTGCCTCGCTTGGAACGCAACGCACTGGAGAAGGCGCCGGGCTGGAACGGCAGCAGCGGGGGAGGGTTGGTCAACAGCGGCACAATCGCATCGTATGGCGGTTCGAGCTGGTTCGAGATGCTGTTATCTCAGAACCCTGCATTGACCGACCTGCGGGCCATCCAGAACTGTCGGCGAGATTCCTACGGACTGCACCGTCCGATCACCAGTGAACATCGCCGAGGAGACCTACAACTACTAGCTGCGCTGGCAGCTAGTAGTGTTTGGAGAACCAAAGGGCGGCTTGGACCCGATCCGCGACTCCTAGGGCGGCATACACAGCAGTCAGATGAGCCTTCACCGTCTTCTCGCTGATCCCCAGTCTTCGAGCGATCTTCCGGTTGGACAGGCCTTCAGCGACCAAACCCAGAACCTCTTTCTGTTTCTCGGTCAGCTGTGGAGCTCCGAAGTCGACTGATCCGACTGGGTCGGGGCGTCTGCGCGCTTCGAGTATGGTGCGGGCCGCCCGGGGATCTAGCGGTGATCCGCCGGCGTGGGCCGATCGGACGGCGTCGATGATCTGATCTGGGGTGGCGTCTTTCATGAGGTAGCCGACGGCGCCCGCGTCGAGCGCCGCCGTCACGTTGTCGGTGTCGCCGAAGGTGGTAAGGACAACTACCGCTGAGCCCGTGTGGGTGTTGTCGATCGCTTCGGTCGCCTCAATCCCACCCATTCGTGGCATGGCTAGGTCCATCAGGATTACATGGGGATGCAACTGCTCGGCCAGAGACACACTTCGGTCCCGTCGACAGCCTCGCCGACAACCTCGATCCCGGTCGCACTGGTCAGCAAATGCGAAAGACCCTGTCGCACGATGGCGTGGTCGTCGGCGATGAGAACTCTGATAGGGGCGGCATTCGAGGAGGGGATGGGTATTGCAGTCATCTCGCATCCGACAATTCGGTCATACCCGCCTCCTCGAACGAGTATGTCAGGGTAGTGCCGCGACCGGGTTTGCTCTCAACGGCGAGGGAGCCTCCAGTGTCTCTGGCCAGAGCCTGTAGGAGTTGTAGTCCGACATGACCCTCGGGGACGACGCCTGGGTCGAAGCCTACGCCGTCGTCGCTGATGACCAAGCGGAGTAGAGGGCCCTCCCGTCGCAGCGTGACATGAACCCAGCTGGCCCGCGAGTGTTTCGAAATGTTTACTAGGGCCTCACGCACCATCCGGTAACAGTTCAGTTGGTGCTCTTCGGAGAGTGAGCTGGTGTCCTTCAAATCCACTTCGCTATGGATGCCCACAGGCAGTTGGTCGACCAAGTCATTCAGGGCTGCCGAGAGTCCTGTGTTGGCAATGTTGGGCGGATAGATCTCGACTAGGAGAGTTCGCAAGCCGGTCACGGCCTGCCGCACCTGTTCCGAGGCTGTGCGCAGGCGACTCGCGGCGGTTTGGTCTCCTGACTCCGTGCACCACGCGGCCACACCGGCGACAGAGAACGCCACCCCTGCGAGATCCTGCACCACTCCGTCGTGCAGATCAGCAGCGATCCGTCGGCGTTCGGCGTCGGAGGCATCAATCGCCCGTCTGAGGAGCTGCTCGCGCTGTCGCTGTTCCCGGCTCAGTCTGCGGGCCATGCGGTACCCCAGACCGACCAAGATCAGCGTCAGCACGATTAAGGATCCAGCGATCAGAGGGACGAGAGAAAGGGTCATGCGCGTCACGTCAGCGCTGAGTGAGTCCGGTCGCTGGTAGGTTTCGAGCAGGTAATGCTGCCCGTCCGAGCCGGTGGCCTGGAGGTAGACCTCGACCAGATTTTCTCCGACTTCGTCCAGTCGATTCTCCGGTTTGGTTAGATCGGAAACCTCGGCTTCGGCCCCGCCCTCCGCGAGGACCCGCCGGGCCTCGCCGCTGAGGGGGAAGCTCGAGCCGATCAGCTCAGGATTATTGGAGTAGATGATCTGACCGGACGCGTCCCAGACGCGCACGATGACGATGGTGTCGCCGAGGACTGAACGACGGACAAGTTCATCCAGAGCGCTCGTCGCATCCCGGTCGCCGTCCTTGAGTGAGGGCACCAGTAGAGGCTCGACCGCGGTCTGAGCAAGAAGTTTGGTGTTGCCAATCGCATTCCGTTCGGCCTCTTGCGCGACCACCTGGATGGTCAGCCAGACCGTCAGAGCAGCAAGTGCGACAAGGATCAGCACCCCGGGGACCGCGAAGCGGATCAGTTCGCGGCGGACCGAAGGCAACGACTCCTCGGATGCGTCCACGGTCTCATTGTCTCGCCAGACCGGGCGAATTTCCGGACTTCTGCCGCTCTACTAGTTGATATCAGATTACTGCCGCACAAGGACCTTGCAACGGTCGTCGTCGGTGCGGTTGTTGGCCGCAACCTTGAAGACCTTGCCGCCCCGCTTCGGCAGGCGCTTGCCAACCGCGAACTTGGCAGCCGATCCTTGTGTTCGCGCCCGACCCTTTAGAACAGTATTTCCAGACCGCTTCATACGGTATTTCCAGGTTTCGCCAGCATCGTCACTGTCCACCGCGAACCGTACCTTGACTCGGTTCTTCCTGTCTTTCACCTTCAATCGAATCGTGGCGGCGGTGGCACACGCGCGCTCTCGTTCGTTGCTGTCTTCGTTGCTGTCGTCTCGGCCGTTGTCGTCAGATCCGCTATCGTCGGAGCCGCCCGCGCTACTCCCCACCGTCAGGTTGCCGGTACAGGTCTCACCCGTGGCGTCATTGGTAGCCGTGGCGGACACTGTCGCACCCGCCGAGAGCCCGGTCGTGTACTTCTCAACCTTCCAACGACCCTCCCGCGATGTCGTCGCGCTGCCCTGGAAGGAACCGCCGCTTCCGGCATCGATCGTGTAGGCCCAGTCCTGACCGGTGGATTCAGATCGGATTTCCCACTGAACTTCGGAGCCGCTGTGCTCAGGCTCAACCTCGAGTTGCCAGCGGGCCCCTTGGGTGCAGATGCCGTACGCCTCGTCACTGTCACCGGAGCTATCGTCCGGGCTGGCGCTGGCCACTGCTGTCAGAGCCGGTGCCGAGAGGGACAGCGCGAGAACCGCTCCCGCTGTGAGGATGGCTGAGAGGTTCTTCGGCTTGGTCATCATGTTCTCCAGCTTAGGTTCTGTGAAGAGTATCGGTGCCCAAACCCATCGGCAACATTGGACCATAGTCCTAGGACCTCATTTTCCCTGGGGCAACCCGTACAACGCGGCGCGCCCCCTACAGCATGAACGGCTACGGCGTGCCGATGTACACGGCCTAGCGCGCCACCCTGGTAGGGCGGACGATCTGCGGGCGCTAGTGACTGGCCGCGTCAGAACAAACATCCGCAACAAGAACCAAGTCCGCGGAGGAATTACTACCTGGCGTCCAACTCATGACTCAGGCGCTCCGTTCCCGGGAACAGAATCCGAAACAAAAACCAACCGAGATAGACAGAGCATCAGGCGAAGCATCAACAGAAAAAAGTGACTGGGGTGGGAGTCGAACCCACGACCTCCGGGTTATGAGTCCGGCGCTCTCACCAACTGAGCTACCCAGCCGCTTGCGAAACTGTCCTGTTTCCTCGTCTCAGACGCGATCGTTTGTGATCGAGACCGTGATCCAGACTTGGGGCACATGGGCCCGCTGCCGCCTAGGAATGTTCCGACCTAAATGATAGCCGCCAGAGTCGCTCATCAACCAATCGGTCGTTGAATCCGGCCTTGCGACCGACGGCGTGGCAAGGAGCCGGTAGCCGCGCAGTCGTTGGCCTACCACCTCGCAGTGGGTTTTAGCCGCTCAATAGGGGTATCATGCAGATGTGACTGCAACTGTCATTATTACCTAGCGCGCGTCGGACCTCCGCCGCGCGAACCCCCTACGCCACTGGCGAGGGGGTTTTTCATTTCCAAGAGATGAAGCCCAGCCCGCAACCAACACCACCAGAAGGAAAAAGATGACGAACTCGCACCCCTTTGCACCTGCGCCACCGCCGCAGGCGATGGGCGACGCATTTCACGTGTTCGACACCACCCTGCGCGACGGCGCCCAGCGTGAGGGAATCTCCTACTCGGTCGCGGATAAGTTGGCGATTGCAAAACTCCTCGACGGCTACGGGGTGGGCTTCATTGAAGGCGGCTGGCCTGGCGCGATGCCAAAAGACACCGAGTTCTTTGCCCGAGCCCAGACTGAGTTGAAGTTCCAGCACGCCCAACTGGTGGCCTTCGGGGCTACCCGTAAGAGTGGGGTTCTGGTCACCGAAGACAAGCAGGTACAAGCGCTACTGGATTCCAACGCACCGGTGATCACGATCGTGGCAAAGTCCGACGTCCGTCACGTGGATCGAGCGCTGCGGACAACGCCGCAGGAGAACCTAGCCATGGTGGTGGACACGGTAAGCCACCTCTCGGACGCGGGCCGACGCGTCTTTGTCGACTTCGAACACTTCTTCGACGGCTACCGGCACGACCCGGACTACGGCGTAGCGCTACTCAAGGCGGCGGGCGCCGCCGGTGCCGAAGTGGGAGTCCTTTGCGACACCAACGGAGGCATGTTGCCCAGCGATATCACGTCGGTGGTTACTGATGTTCTAGACAGATCTGGCGTACGGATCGGGATCCACTGCCAGGACGACACTGGTTGTGCCGTGGCCAATACGATCGCGGCGGTGCAAGCGGGCGCGACGCATGTGCAGGGTACAGCCAACGGGTATGGCGAACGGACCGGGAACGCAGATCTGTTCGCAGTCGTCAGCAACCTGGAACTGAAGTTGGATATGCAGGTGTTGCCAACAGGTTGCTTAGCTGAGACTGTCCGGGTATCCCACGCCATCGCAGACATCGCGAATCTCGCCCC
>JAHZKU010000290.1 GCA_022600255.1 Actinomycetes bacterium
CTTGACCAGTCCTAACGATGTCGCGCTGAAGGCGCCAGCGTCCCCGCCGCAGGCCGTGACGCTGGCGTTCCCAGGAGTCGATGCACAATGGCGCACCGCGCTACAGCGAGTCTGCGACAGCACACCGGATTTGGCGCAATGGCGGCGCGAAGTGATTGCCGACTACAGCACGTGGAATCGATCCCCCGAAGCCAGAGCCACCGGATGGTCCACGGTCGATCCCGGGCAGTGGCTTACCGAACAAGCAAGCGCCACTCCATTGGATATGATGGCACCGCGTGCGCTGCCGGGAACCCTCTTCGCTAGCCTGATCGCATTTCAAGGACTACTGGCTGGCGGCCTTGCCGAAGTCGCCGACCTAGCGGCCGAATCCGACAAGGCAATCTGCACCGGCCATAGTGCAGGACTGCTGGCCGCCTGGGTAGCCGGTCAGAGCGCACCGATCGGTGAGGTTCCCCCAGCGCTCGCAGCCGATGCCTTGAAGCTAGCCACCATGATGGGGGCCACTGCTCAGCGCAGCCCGGGTGCGCTCGGCAACACGACCATCGCGAAACTTCAAGACGGCTCGGCCCAGGATGGGGCCGTGATGGTCAGCGTAGTTGGGCCTCGACTCAGCCAGTTGCAGCCGGAGATTGCACACGTGACTGGCGTACAACTCGCCGTGGTCAATACGGCCACGTCACATGTGGTGACCGGACCTGCCGGACAACTTGCAGTTCTTCACCGCCGATTGCAGGATCTAGCGCGCCGGGAATCGGCGGCCGCCGAGAAGGGCCGGTTCCGGGGGCGGCCACTACAACTGAAGTGGGAACCGCTGGCCAACTCTGTGCCGTTTCATCACGACTCCTTGCAGGATGCCGCTGAGCAGGTTTGTGCCTGGTTGGCTGATGCCAATCTAGCTCTAGAGGGTACTGAGCGGCTCCCCGTCTGGGATCCGGCGACTAGCGGCCAAATTCATCCGCAAGATGGATTGGAATCTGTGGTCTGGTCAGTACTCGCCAGACCTCATGATTGGTCCGCCACCGTCACTGAGCTCGCGTCAGCACAACCCACGTTCGTGGGAGTGGGGTATGCCCCACCGATCTGGTCACTGACAAGTGCGGCGCTGATGGGTAGCGGTGTCTCCTTGGTCCGCACCTCTCAAATCGCGGAACGCGACCGATTTCTGAACGGTGAGCCAGATCCGGCTGGCAAACCGCCCTGCTACGCCGACTTCGCGCCCCAAGTGCAAGTCGATGCTTCAGGTCAGCAACAACTCCAGACCAAACACACCCGACTCTCCGGGCGCTCGCCCATCATCCTGGCTGGTATGACGCCCACCACTGTGGACGTGGGCATCGTGGCAGCCGCCGCCAACGCCGGTCATGTCGCCGAGCTGGCCGGCGGCGGCCAGGTCTCCGAACACATCTTTGATCTACGCATGGCCGAACTCGGCGAATCCCTGAGCGACGGCCACGAGATCGTCTTCAATGCGCTGCACTTGGACCCCTACCTCTGGGGACTACACCTGGGCGCTGACAAGCTGGTCCAGAAGGCATGCAAGGCCGGGGCGCCGATCTGCGGCGTCACGATCTCCGGCGGCATTCCAGAGTTGATCGAGGCCGAGCGCCTCCTCCAGGAGTTGCGAACGCTGGGTGTGTGGTTGAACGCTCTGAAGCCAGGCACAGCGCAACAGATTGATGAGGCGTTGGCGATCGCCGCCACAACGCCGGAACCCATCTGGCTCCATGTGGAGGGCGGCGCTGCCGGCGGGCATCATTCCTGGGAGAGCCTGGACGGCCTCCTCCTCAGTCGCTACCACGAAATGCGACAGCAAGAGAACGTGGTGCTGTGTGTCGGGGGTGGGATCGATTCCCCGCAGACCGCTGCGGAGTATCTCACCGGGGACTGGGCGCTGAAGTATGGAAACGTCCGCATGCCCGTGGACGCCATCCTCTTGGGGACCGTCGCGATGGCGACCGCCGAATCAACGGCCGCATCCGACGTCAAACGACTCCTGGTCGACACCCCCGGGGCAGCACAGAATGTCGCACCCGGTCAGGTACGCGGCCAGGTGACCTCGGGCAAGAGTGGCCTCAACGCCGACATCCATTTCGTTGCCAACACGGCGGCGCGAACGGCACAACTCTTGGATCAGGTGGCCGGAGATGGCAGGGCCGTTGCCGCGCGCAAGAGCGAGATCGCTGCCGCGCTAGGGCGGACGGCCAAACCCTACTTCGGGGATCTGGACACGCTTTCCTACAGCGAGGTCCTATCCCGATTTGTGGAGCTGACCGCTGTCGGACGGGGTGGTCGCTACGAGTTTGGTCGCTGGCTTGACCGCTCCCATGCGGAACTCTTCCACCAGTTGCTGCAGCGGTGGGAGGCCAGGCTCAGCGCCGAGGACAGAGGCACGGTTGCGTCCCAGTTTCCTAGTCTGTCCTTGGTCGCCGACCCGCATGCTGCCGTCGCAACGTTCCTAGCGGAATTTCCCGCCGCGGAAGAAGCACGGATTCATCCCGCAGACTCGGCGTTCTTCCTACGCCTGATGCGGCAACCGGGCAAGCCGGTCCCATTTGTTCCAGTCATTGATGCGGACGTCCGGCGCTGGTACCAAAGCGACTCGCTTTGGCAAGCGCACAGCGGCCTCTACTCGGCCGACGAAGTCCTGATCATCCCCGGGCCGTCTGCGGCCAGCGGGATTACCGAAATGAACGAGCCGATCGCCCAACTCCTGACGCGCTTCGAGACGACCGTGGCTGAGATGGCCGCTAACCATGCAAGTCAGCAACCCACATCAGCCGCTGCGACGGGACGGTTCGCGGGGTCCGCAACGCTCATTGAGAAGGTACTAGGGCTGCCGAACTGGAAGTGGCTGGGTGTATCACGGCCCAACCCGCTGCAACAGATCGCGCCGCTGCCTCAGTGGGACCATTCTACCGAACGGGCCGAGTTCTCCCGCAACGACGAACGCGTGACACTGCGCCGCAGCGGGGCGACGGGCGAACTGCAGGTCGAGTTCTCTTGGCCAGCACTCGGGCTGTCTGGTGACGGGGTCTTGCGCCTGCCCGTCTTCACGGCAGTGCATGACGGGGTGTTGACAGCAGGTATGGATGCCAGTGGCCTGACCGCCGTCGGTGATCTTCTCATCAATCGGATGCGTCCCAGTAACCCCGCTGGCATTGCGGACGGCCCAGCCCATGCGGCTCTTGTCGGCAGTGGGGTGGGACTACCGGATCGGGTGATGACGGCCACTTGGCCCGGGATATTCAACGCACTCGCCGAGGCGGGCTTGGCGGGCAGCCTCCTCGACCTACTTCACATGAGCCATGAAATCGCTGGCACAACACCTGACGATGACCCCCCAGTGTTGGCCACCAAGACGTGGCCACCGGCCATCACGGCGGCCGTCGGCGGCGTCACCGCAACCGTTGTGTCCGAGGTGACGTTCGAGACTCAAACGACGACCATCACAGATACTTTCTTCATCTCCCGGCCCAGCCAACAATCCGAAGGAAACCCAGCC
>JAHZKU010000028.1 GCA_022600255.1 Actinomycetes bacterium
ATACGTCACCAATGATGGGACCGCCATCATCGCGGCCACTGCCATTTCGGCGTGGCTGCTGTTCACCCTCCGGCGTCCGCCCCCCACGTGGTGGGGCTGGCTTCTTCCCGCTCTCCTCGCCGGCCTGGTCATAGGAAGCCTCAAGCCCACTGCCCTGATTGTGCTGCCGGTAATCGTCCTCGCGGCATGGGCAACGGGGCGCTTCGTAAGTTCGACATATCCGCCGAAAGGGTGGTGGATTGCCGTCCTCGTGACAGGTGGGATGGGCTCCCTCGTCGCCATCACCTACGCGGCGTACATCAACTTGCTCTCCACATTGGACTTCGACACCGTCCTCTCCGTCATCCTTCCGCGGGGGTCTCTTGATTTCGCCACAGCATCACTCCTGCGGATTGAAGACGTTTCCGAGGTGGTCACGGGTTCTGGTGCTCGCACCGATCAAATGCTTTTCGACTGGGGGGTGCGCTCTCCATCCACGTGGATTCTCGCCTTCACGCTTGTCACTGCGGCGGCCTTCATGATTTCGCTCACCGTGCGGTCATCCTCGTTCGATCGATCGGACTCACTGGATCATCGCGCCCTCGGTTTGGCGGTCCTTGCTGGCTTCATCGCGATTCTGATTGCTCATCCCGCACTGCATTTCCTGCGGGGGGAATTCTTGATGCCGTTCACCTCCGGACGCTTCCAAGCACCCCTCATTCCCCTTGCTGGCCTGGCGATGCTTCCAGCCTTTGCACGGTTTCGTGTCTGGGCCTTAGTGACGGTGCTGGCGAGTATCGGCATTGCAGCGTTCGCAATCTAAATAACTAGGGCCCCGGCTGAACGCGACTACCCTCGCGCCTGGATTGGGAGATCACCAGCCACCAGGACATCAACGCGCTGGTAAGAACCAAAGCCACTCGCACACTCTGCAAAACGACAGCCTCCAGGGTTAGTCCTTGGAGGGCCCAGAAGTACGGTCCCAGGTACTCATCTATCGGCAGCACGCTGAGAAAAGCCAAGACCACAGGAACCGTCATCTTGGTTCGTCGATCAAGCATTGCGACGGCTGCAACCGCAGCAACCCAAATGAAGAATTGCGAGCTGCTCACGCGATTGAATGCCCAGAAAACCAGCACAGCAGCCAGGGCCACATCGGCCGGCGGCAAGGACTCCAGTCGACCGCGCAGTCGCTGGACAAGAATTGCCAGGAGGAGAAGCACCGCGATCGCGATACCTACCCACGACGCCACTCCGGCAAAGGAACTTTCCAACTCGTTCGCACCAAATCGATCCACAGTCGTGACCGGAAGAATTCCTAGTTGTCCGGCAAGCATCAGAGGCGCGGCAAGACTCGATTCAATTTGCAAGCCTCTGCCTGTCTGACCGAAAAGAAAACTCATTGCGTCGTTCGCTACCAGCGAGGCAACGACCGCCACGATGGCTAGGGCACCCAGTGCACCGATAGATGCTCGAAAAAGGTCCTTGCGGGGGACGGCGAGGAGCGTGAACACCGGCCAGATTTTGAGAGCCGTTCCGAGTCCAGCAGCGACGCCAGACGCAAGGGGGCGAGACAACGCAAGCAGAGCCGCGACTGCAAAAACGGCAGAGAAGACGTCGTATCGCTCGTACAACAGCCCTCCCGCGAGGGCCCCACCCACTATCCAGGACCAGGGCCCCCACCACGATCCCTTGGCTCGACGAACTTGTAGCAACAGCAGAACGAGAATCAAAATGTCGGCGAGAAGGACCGAAGCCATGAAGGATCTATGAAAGCTTCCAGGAACTACCTCAAGCACAAGAAAGTACAAGCCAGCCCCTGGCGGATATTGATACCTCTCATCCGACACGGGAAACTGACCCGAGGCAATTCCTTGAGCCCACTCTGCATATAAGACTTCATCCATACGGAATTCCAAGACCGTCGGAAGAATGCTCAATCGGGAAACGACGAAACTGACGAGAGTCAGAACCCACAAACTCAATGGAGAAATGCGCTGCGATGAACTCGCATCTGTGTCGCTTCTCACGGGGATTTGCTCCCGGTCGCATGCATGATCAACGTTGCCCCTTCGCGTTCTGACTCGAATCTAGCGGTGCCGAGGAAGACGGGTACCAAAGGCGACCTTTGCACAGTTAAGGACCTGAAATCTGTGCAGCCGCTTTCCCGGCGGCATCACCGACCGGCCATAATCACTTTATGCCACCGCCCACCGATGCAAAAGACATCCAGAAATTGAACGACGCCGGCGTCATGGTCGTCAGCGTCGAGACCGATGACATCCCCGCGGCGCTACTGAAGGACCTGCTACCGCCGCATGAGTGTCAGGTCCGGGGGACACTTGGCCTTGAGCCTGCCGAACACGGCGAGCAGTTCACCGGTGTGGGTGCATGGCACCTGAACGCTCAAGACGAAGTGCACCTCTTGGCCTCAGGCACGGGGTGCATGCAATTCGTCGTCGGGGATTCCGTCGACAACGTTGCTGACACGAATCCCGACATCGTCAGCGTGAACCTGACAGCCGGCGATGTCGTCGTCATTCGCAAGGCCGAGCACAGTTTCCTCGCGACATCACCCACCTCGTGGATTCTCCGCTACACCGGCCCAGTGGGCTCTGATCTGGTCACGCGGGAAACTGGTCGGATTGGGCCGGCATGGGACTAGGAATCGACGTTCGACTCTCACGCCTGTTTTCCCATCCGTCCGGCAACCTCTTCGGTATCGCGGTTGATCATTTTGTCGGGTACGGAAACGTTCGCGAGGGCGGCCTGTCAAACCTGCCCGAGG
>JAHZKU010000291.1 GCA_022600255.1 Actinomycetes bacterium
CCACCGCTTGCGATATGACTAGGCCATCCGCCGTCTGCCTGCGCGGTTACAAGTTGCTTCAAGCAAAACCAGCCGCGAGGGTAGGGGAGTCAAGGAGCCCAGACCCATAGGAGTTGTTTCGGATGCGGCGATTATCCGCCCACAATCGAACTTGCGCAGATGCGGGTTGTTCGGGCCCCACCGGTTCGGCAATCGGGGAATCCACGGTGCTGATCTGAGATGACCCAGCTACCAGATGGTCCAACCAATGACGCTGCCATCAGCTCATCCGCAGCCGGCGATGCCGCTGCATCGCCGCCTGCAGAAACCACCACACGCAGCCTGCTTGGACGCTTCTTCGGCGCGATTGGCGCAGTCGTTGAGTGGTACGACCTTATGCTCTACGGCTATCTCTCGGTCGTGTTCGCGCGGGTCTTCTTCCCCGAAGATGCTTCCCCCGGCGTCGCGCTAGCCGCCACACTCGGCGGCTTTGCCATCGGTTTCCTCATGCGGCCGCTTGGCGGTCTGTTCTTCGGCTGGCTCGGGGACCGGCATGGCCGCAAGACCAGCTTGATGGTCGCGATCACCATGATGTCTTTTCCCATGTTGGGAACAGCAATCCTGCCGGGCTACGCCGCGTGGGGCTGGGCGGCGCCGATTCTGCTGATCTTCTTCCGAATGGTGCAAGGTTTCTCCTCCGGAGGGGAGTTCTCCGGCACCCTGGTGTTTCTGTCCGAGGATGCGAACCGGGGACGGCGGGGCCGGATCGCATCTATCGCCACCACGTTCGCTGGCATCGGCATTCTGCTCGCATCGCTGGTGGCGACTGTGTTGGCCACGCTACTCACCGAGGCGCAACTGGATTCCTGGGGTTGGCGTATCGCCTACGGCATCGGCGGTCTGATTATTGTGTTGGGCATCTTCATGCGGTTGAAGATGCAGGAGACCGAACGCTTCGAGCAGGTGCAGGGTGACGGACGGGTCGCCAAACGACCGCTTAGAGCGGCCATCACAAAACACTGGCGAATGATTCTGGTGATTGCGGCGCTAGCCGGCTACTCCGGGATCGTCTACTTCATCGTGATGACCTATCTCGTTTCATACCTGGAAGGCACGATCGGAATCCCCCATGACACCGCACTACTCATGGCGACGGTCGCGGCCCTGATCTACGCCGTCACGGCGTATTGGTTCGGCTGGTTCAGCGACAAGATCGGTCGAAAACCACCCATGATCTGGTCTGCAGTGGCATTAGTGATCGTCGCAATCCCGTGCTTCTGGATGCTCAGTAGCGGCAACCTGTTCGTGATCTACCTGTCCATGGCGATTCTGATTCTGCCCTTGCTGTTCTTCACCGGTGGCTTCTACCCCGCTGCTAGCGAGTACATTCCAACTCGGGAGCGGAACGCGGGGATGGGAATCGGCTACAACTTCGGGGTAGCAATCCTGGGTTCTACGGCACCTTTTGTGGCACAGGTGCTGATCAACTGGACCGGCAACGACATCGTGCCGGCCTACTACTTGGTCGCGGCCTCAATTCTGATCCTGCCTGTCCTATGGAAGCTGCCGGAAACTGCGTTCAGCAAACTCAAGGACTACTGACCCTGCCTCACTTCGGCCAGTTCCGGCCTCGCTCCCCGGACTGGCACCGCCACCGGTCATGGCCCAACCAACGCCAGCAGAGCTGGGCTGGCTCAGCGATCGGAAATCAGTTGCCCACCCGAAGCCCAGTGGTCCTTCTCCACCTCCAAGATCACAACCCAGGTTCGACTCAACTCAATACCAAATTCCTGAGCGATCGTCCCACAGAGCCCAGCGACTAGTGTCCGGTTCTGGTCTGGGGTCACCCCAGCAAGTGTCGTGAACTCCACCACCGCGCATGGTTCGTCAGAACCGCGGAAGACAAGCGGTTGGCTAGTGATCGTGCCGGCGAACAGCGCCTCAGATTTCTCCAAAGCACTCGCCGAGAGCGCTATCAGGCCTTTGACCATCGCGGTTGTGTCGGGAGTAGAAGTGTTGGTGTGAACTTGAATGAAGGGCATCGCTTTTCCAATCTCAGCTCTTTGCTTCGCGCGGTTCAAAATCTAGCGGTGTCGCGGACCGCCGCAGGCCCCGACATCGGCCGTGCCGGTGACCGCGCACCCATCTCTTGGCGCGATCGGTCAGTGACTCACGCCGTTACGATACTCCCCGCGCTGGCGGGCTCGCGCGCCGGATTGAGGCCAGGGGCGCGTTGGATGCGCCGATACCAAACGGCCAGGGCACCCACCGCCAATAGCGCCAGCAGGCCGGGCAGGATCAGCGCCCAGCGGCCGCCTAGGGCCGCCGCAAACCAGCCCGCGATCGGGGCACCAATCGGGGTTGTGCCGAAGAACACCGCCAAGTACAGCGCCATCACACGACCGCGATGTTCCCCGCCCGCATGTGTCTGCAAATAGGCGTTGGCCCCGGTCATCATTGTCAACGCGGCTGCCCCGGTAGCCACTAATGCGATGGCGAACAGTGCCGGTGTCGGCATCAAACCAGCCACGATCACCATCAGCCCGAGACCGGCCGCGGCGCCGAACACCAAGCGCACGCTGGTTCGACCGCGCCGCGCCGCCACGAGCGATCCGGAAACCGACCCAATAGCCATGGCCGAAGCCAACAACCCGTAGACCTCCGCCCCAACCGCGAACTCCTGGGTGGCCATGACCGCAATGTTCATCTGGAAGTTCAACACGAACATACTGGTGACTCCCGCCACGACGATCACCACCAAGAGATCGGGTCGCGACAACACAAAGCGCACACCTTCGCGCACCCCACCCGTGCGGCGGGCCGCCGCCAGCATCGGAATTCGGATCAGCAGCAGCGCAAGCAAGAAGGCCACAAAACTGACAGCGTTGAGCAGGAACACGACGCCGGTCCCCCAGGCTGCAATGAGCAAACCGGCGAACGCGGGGCCCAGCAATCTGGCGAGGTTGAAGGACAGGCTGTTCAAGGCCACGGCATTGGGGACCAAGGTGGGCCCGACCAAATCCGACACCAGGGTCTGGCGTGCGGGGGCATCCACGGCCTTGGACAGGCCCAGCAGCAACGCGAATAGTGCCAGCCACAGCGGCGTGATCAGCCCAGTCCACACCAGCGCCGCCAGGATGAAGGCCTGCACTGCCAAGAGCGATTGCGTCACGAGCAGGATCATCCTGCGGTTGGCGCGATCGGCCAAGGAACCGGCCCAAGGGCTGACGAACAGCATTGGCGCGAACTGCAATGCGGTGATGACTCCCAGTAGCACTGCGTTGCCGGTCAGTTCTAAGACCAGCCATCCCTGCGCCACCCGATGCATCCAGGTGCCAATATTGGAGACTGCGGCCCCGGCGGCGTAGCGCCGGTAGTTGGCAACCCGCAATGCCGCGAAGGTGCCGCGCGGTGCTACTCCTGTAGTGCCAGTTGGCTCAGGAGCGGCCCGGCCCGGAGTACCAGATCGCGATCCTGCGGGCTCAGCTGGGCCAAGGCTTGCGTCAGGTATGCGTCCTTGCGTTGCCGCATCGATTGGATTCTCTCCGCGGCCGCCGACGTCAACTCGATCAGGACTTGCCGCCCGTCCTGCGGATCTTGGGTCTTCTCGATCATGCCCTCGTCCATCAAGTGAGCCAGAATCCTGGTCATCGACGGCGGGCGGACACGTTCCGCCGCGGCGAGTTCGCCGGGCCGCATCGGTCCGTTGCGGACTAGGGTGCCCAGCACCGCGAGTTGGCTCGGGGTTAAGGAATCGTCGTCCGGCCGCTCGCTGCGTAACCGGCGACTCAGCCGGGTGACCCCGATGCGAAGCTCTGGCACCATCTCGGTGTCCTGGTTGCCCTGCGGCACAGCTTTCCTCCCGCTCCGGCCAAACTTTGAGGGATCGACCTTGCGCCCGATAGCTCTGGAATCTCAGCCTATCGGGTTCGGGACGGATATCGTTCGCAATACTCATTACTCTTGCTAACGATACGCTTGGGGCTCCTATTCCACAACCCTGCGATCTTGCCGGCGTCCAACCTGCCCCAGAAAAGAGCGCACGGGTTTTTAGGTCGCAAAGCGGGTTAACCCCGCAACAGCGGTCGCGCGACGAACCTGTCAATCGGCGTGCTTGTTGTAGTCGGCGCGACTCTGGTAGCGGAGGTCTTGGCTAGCTGGCTGACGACTGACAGCCCTGACACGACCTGCCGCGGGCTTTACTCGGCAGAACTCGCGGTGTGCCCCTGACTCAGCCGAGCGGCCCTAGCGCCGTCACGAATCCACGGGGAGACCCGCCGCTTCGCGTAGTGCTTTGGCGAATTCCTCGCGCTCTTTCACGGTGACGGTCAAGCCCTTGTGCTTGAACTTCTTCGTTGGGTCCAGTGCAGTGATCCCCTTACGGAACTCCATGCAGACACCGCCCGCCGTGGTGGAGCCGAACGTGGCACCGCCATCAGCGAACGAGCCACGGGCCCCGATCGCCTTGTATGGCTTGTAGGGGCCGCTGATGGAGACACAAGTGATGTTGTCTAGGTCAGATCGCGCGGAAAACGGTCCGAACCGAGCCACCATCTCTGTGGCGGTGATCCGCACACTTGAGGTCTGCGGCGTAATCCCGAGCAACGCCAGCATCGGGGCGTATCGCTTTTGAAACTCGAACGCGAAAACACGCATGCGGTCAGGACTCATTCGTTCCTCCAGTCCTTGCCGAGCCGGACGCCAGTTCCGTGGCAGCTTTCCGGTCTTCCAGCTGTTGCTGAATGATCGTATACGCCAGCCATACCAGCAGACCAAACACCAACACCGCGCACACGGCCAGGAAGACATGCATCACATGTAACCCGTCCACCACGTACTCCTTTTCTCCAGCCAATGCTTCGCCCACGACCCTTGCGCGCGCCGAGTAAGGCCCGCGCCTCGGTCACCGATGCTGATCTGATCCCAAACCAGCCTGCCAGGGAAGCGCCCGGGATGCTGATCAGGCCTGAATCCGCTCGAAAAATGCCAGCATCTCGTCGGCCACCGCATCTGGGTTTGTTTCCGGCACCCAATGTCCAACGCCCGCCAGGGCAACGAAGGTGTAGTCCGCCGTTACAAAGTCGCCGGTGGCCTCGGCGGCCGCGCGCCCCAAGGCTGGATCCCGTTCACCCCAGATGTAGAGCACGGGAACGGTGATGCGATGCAGTTTCATCGAAGGGTTCGCGATGTCCTTGGGCAAGGCGCGGTACCAGTTGAGGGCGGACGTCAATGCACCCGGTCGACTCATACTCTCTTCATAGTGCTGCGCCTGGTGCCCAGGTAAACCTCGGGACAGCGCGCGCCAAGCGGACCCGCCCGGGCGCAGGATAGATTCACTCACTTTAGGAATCTGGAACATACCCATATACCAAGACTTCAAGAGTTGGGTGCTGCGCAAGGCAACCGCCTTAAAGGCTCCCGGGTGTGGGGTGGACAGCGATGTCATGCTCAGACACCGTTCTGGGTGCTCCGAAGCGAAGTGCCAAGCTACGGATCCGCCCCAATCGTGGCCCACGATGTGTGCCTTCTCTACGTCGGCGGCGTCGAGCAAGGCCAACACATCCGCAACCAGTTCGGCCTGCTTGTAGGCCTTCGCCGATTTGGGCATAGCGCCAATGGAATAGCCTCGCTGGTCGGGTGCCAGCGTGCGGTATCCGGCCGCGTGTAATGGGCCAACCACGCCATCCCACGCGGTGGAATCCTGCGGGAAACCGTGCAGCAGAACCACGACTGTTCCGTCCGCAGGACCCTCGTCGCGCACCTCGAATACTAAACCGTCACGTGCAAATGTCCGCATGACTCAAACCTAGCGCAGACTGTTGCTACCTCAAGTTGCCGGCTTGGGCCGGGCGCAGCCGGCACGCGTGGTCTCAGCCAGCCTTTCGGTGCCGGTTGCGATCAAGTCAGGCCGTGGCAGCGGCGGAGAGGTAGCGTTCCTTGAACGCCTCCTGCGGGATCGGCCGACCAAGGTGGAAGCCCTGAACTGCCTCGCTGCCAGCCCACCGCATAGCCTGCAACTGCTCGGCTGTCTCCACCCCGGTGGCGATCACTCGCCACCCCATAGCGTGCGCCATGGCGCCACACCCCACGGCCAGCCGCCGACCAGCGTCAGACGATCCGGCCTCTCTCACTACCCGCCGCCCAATCTGGGCGGCGTGGATCGTCGGGCGAGCCAAATCGGAAAGCCGCGCTGTCCCCATTCCGAAGTCGTTCACCGCAATTTCCACGCCCACATCGGCCAGCGCCTCGCTGGCCAGCACCGACCACTCGACGTCTGCCGCCAAGGACTCCTGCGAAACCTCGATCCGCAGGCGATCGGGCGAAACACCCGAGAGCCTGCAGAAATGGACCAGCGAGTCCGGCGTGCTCTTGTCCAGCCACTGGCTGCGGGCAAGGTTCACCCCGAGCCGGAACCCTGCTGGTAACAAGGAATCCCAGTCCGCCAACAAGGCGACGGCCTGCTGCAGGGTCCAGTCTCCGACCTCCGGCGAAATTCCGGTTCGCAGCACGTCGAACGGCTCAATGAGGCCTCGCTCCGGGTGGCGCCACCGCAACAACGCTTCGGCACCGACTAAGGCGCCGGCGGTATCAAACTGCGGTTGAATGTGCAGGACAAACTCTTCGCGACCACGACCTCCATGCATATTCCGAGCCAGCACATCCGCCTCGGCGTGCAGTTCCGACAGCGCCTCGTCATAGAGCACCCAACGGTCGCGTCCCCGACCCTTTGCTTCATACATCGCGGCATCGGCTCTGCGCAGAAACTCCTCTACCTCACTCAGTCCCGATTGTGTGCCTGGCTCCGGGGAGTAGACCACCGCCCCCACGCTTGCGGTTGTTCTCACCTGCCCGATCGCGACCTCAAAGGGTTCTTCCATGGCCTGCACGACGCGCTGGGCAATCATCGGCACCGTGGTGTCATCCACCGACCCCTCCACCAACACAGCGAACTCATCCCCGTGCAGGCGGGCGACCGTGTCCGTGACTCGGCAAGATTCCAGCAACCGTGCCCCGAATTCCTCCAAGACATCGTCCCCAATATCGTGACCGTGCTGGTCATTCAGGTGCTTGAAATGGTCTAGGTCGCAGAAGATCAGCCCAACTTGGCCACCGTTGCGGGCCGCTAGGTTGAGCCCGTGTTCGGCCCGGTCCATCAGCACGGCTCGATTCGGCAGACCCGTGAGGATGTCGTGGGTTGCCTCGTAGGACAGCGCGCGCTCGCGGGACGCACGATCAGTGATGTCGGCGATAGTAATCGACACGCCAACGCCAGAGATCACTGCGGAGTGCACGGAAAAGGTGTGGGACTCACCTTCCACCTCCACTTCGTAGTCCGCGTGGCTGCGCGACCACTGCTGCGATAGCGTCTTGGCCACCTGCTGGTCGAAGTCTGCTTGCACCGCACTGCCCAGCACGGACCCAACGGCGTCGCGCAATCGAGCCCCCACCCCCCATTGGCGTCCCATCCGATTCACCCAGGCCCGACTCGCCGCAATCAGGACTCCCTCCTCATTCACCACGGCACTCATCATCGGCGACGCATCTAGTGCGGCTTGTGCCAGTTTTTCCTGTCGCTCCAGCGCAACTCGTGCGCGTTGCGCTTCACCGATCGGGCGAAGCACCAACGCCATGCCCGCTGCGTCTCCCTCCAGTGGATCTGGGAGAGGGGCGGCTGACGCCTCTACCTCCACGAAACTGCCAGATCTCGTGGCAAGTTTGGCGGACGCGGTCCAATCACTGGGCGTTCGGAGTTGCTGCTCCCATACCCGACCTGCACCATTGGCGCTGTCGGGAGAACTTGGCATCAGCACCCGCGCTAGCGGCCTCCCCAACACTTCGGCCCGCTCGAAGCCAAACAGCGACTCGGCCCGCTCATTCCAGAACGTGACGCGGGCATCTTGGTCCGTTGCCACCACAGCGTCCGAAATAGCATTCAGGGCCGTGCTGGCGATCCGCCCGCGATCCACGATCTCCGAGAGCCGAATCACGGCCCCCAGCGCCTCCGCCAACCGCTCAGCAAACTCCTGGTCCGTGGCCTGCACCGGCGGATGATCCCCATGTCGGCTGAGGGTAAGGACACCAAGCACCTCGCCACCCGACGTGATTGGTGTTGCTAAGAAAGAGTTGAGTTCCCACAGTTCGGCGTATCCGCGGTAAGGCGGTAGCCGGGC
>JAHZKU010000292.1 GCA_022600255.1 Actinomycetes bacterium
GCCACTACCCCGCGAGCTGCACCTTTGCGACCGCATGCTGCAGGACCTCGCTCGAGTCAGTGCCCTGCGACACGACACTGGCGGTCAGCGCGACGGTGGCCAAGCCATCCGGTGCCACTTCGGTGATCTCCCCCGCCAGATGCAGCAGGGCCCCGGCATCATCGTCTGGCACCACCACGGGTTTGGAGAAACGGACCTGATAAGCCCGGACCGCTGCTGGATCGACCACCCAATCGGTGACAACCCGGATCGCCTCGGCCATGGTCAACATGCCGTGGGCGATGACGTTGGGCAGTCCGACGGCGGTGGCAATACGTTCGTTCCAATGAATGGGGTTGAAGTCACCGCTGGCACCGGCGTACATGATCAGGTTCATGCGCTGAATCGGCACATCCAACGCTGGCAACACCTGGCCAACCGTGACCTCACTTGCGGCAATTCGTGCGGTCATGACGCTCCAATCGCGGTGCCACGGGAGACAATCACCTCGTGAGTCGTACAAACGAGTTCGCCCGAGCCGGTCTTCAACTCACTTCGCGTCGTCAGATATTCGTTACGCCCTGACGAACGAATCTCCGCAATCGACGCCGAAACCACCAGTCGATCTCCGGCATGGATCGGTCGCTCGTAGTCGAAGTGCTGCTCGCCATGGACAACACGTGCGTAATCCATGCCTAGGTCAGGATCGAACATCGCCCGAGCCATGGCCTTCATCGTCAACACAAAGGGAAACGTCGGCGGAGCAATCAGATCTGGGTGGCCCAACTCCCGGGCGGCATCAACATTGTGATAGGCGGGGTTGGTGTCGCCGATGGCATTGGCGAAGTCTCGGATGGTCTCGCGGCCGACGTCGAACTCCGGAGTGTCCGGGTAGGTTTTGCCTACAAATTCACGATTGATCGCCACTCACATACCTCCGAGTTGTCCACCACTCACTGGGATCGTAACCCCGGAGACGAAGTTTGAGTCCGGTGAGCAAAGAAATGCCGTCACATTGGCGATATCTTCTGGTTCACCCAAGCGACCCAGTGCAATGATGGCTTTAGCCATGTTGCGTGTTTCGTCCGGGATACCCAACGTTTCACCAGGCTTGCGGGCCGCCGTTAGTCGCGTCTCGACAAAACCCGGGGCTACGGCATTCACGTTGATTCCGAAAGGCCCCAACTCTCGGGCCAACGTCTTGGTGACCGCGATGATGGCGCCCTTGGCCGCGGTGTAGTTGAACTGCCCTGGATTGCCCATCAACGCCGCGACACTGGACGTGAACACGATCTTGCGTTGGTAGGCCGGTGCGCCTAATTCGGCCATCTCTTGCTTGGCTGCATCGCGCATGTAGGGCATCGCAGCCAGCGTGGCGTGGTACGAAGTCCGCAAAGACGCATCAATCACAAGATCGAAGAGTTCGTCTGTGAGGCCATGAAACATCTTGTCCCGGGTCGTCCCGGCATTGTTGACCAGAATGTCCAACGAGCCGAACACATCGACGGCCTTAGCCGCCAAGTCTTCGGCCTGGGCCAACTCAACCGTGTTAGCAACGACGCTGACTGCTTGGCCGCCCGCCTCCGCGATCAGGGCCACCGTCTCGTCGGCTGGCTCGGCGTCAATATCATTCACCACGACAGCCGCACCGTCGCGTGCCAGGCGTAGGCTCGTCGCCCGACCGATTCCGCGCCCGCCGCCGGTCACGATTGCTACCCGGTTGTCCAAGTTGCCCATGTTTCCTCCTAGTCGCTGGCGCGTCGCGCCTTGTCATGAAGGTACCTGCGCGCAACTGCAACCTCAGGACAGGGGTCCGCGATCGGCTGGGCAGTCGTGTGTCGAAAGTTGCTGCCAAGTCCCAGCGTGCCTACGACGGTGCTAGCGGCGAACGATTCGATCCGGTCGTGGGAAACAATGAATGCGGCTGCTGGGCCAAGATGGCGTGGCGCACTAACAGCTGGGCAGTGGAACGACCCAGACCCGGTCGCTCACTGGGCGGGCCAGTCAGGTGCGCGCGATCCTGAGCCGAGGAATCGTCAGGGGAACAAACCAGCGCGACCGCACGGCCTCGCAAAATCAACTCTTAACGAGTCTCCTTGTGCACAGTGTGGGCGTCACACCGGGCACAGTACTTCTTGACCTCAAGCCGATCTGGATCGTTGCGCCGGTTCTTCTTCGTGATGTAGTTGCGCTCCTTGCACTCCTGGCAGGCCAGGGTGATCTTGGGACGGACGTCGCTGGACTTGGCCATGGTGAATGCCTTTCGAAGAGGACTGGCGGGGTCGCACCTGACGGTGCGGGGACCGCGGTCGACTGCTGCGGAATCGAGCAGCATGGAGCCCCAATAGGGAATCGAACCCTAGACCTTCTCCTTACCATGGAGACGCTCTGCCGTCTGAGCTATTGGGGCAACGCCTCTCAGGATACATGGAAGTCCACCCACTGGTACAAGTCAGGAAACCTGCCGCCTGGCCACACCGCTAACCTTGTCTTGTGTCCCCGAAGCCCGAGCGCCCAAAGATCGAAAAGGCACCCTCGGATTTGCTTTTGCGAGTCGACGATTCCGGGACATTCTTGGAGGCCCGCCCTGGCTCGGAGGTGCCGTTTGCGATCCCGCCGCAAGATTTCCTCGGCAAGAACCTTGCGGATGTGCTGCCACCCACGATCGCTGAGCCTGCCCAGACCGCTATCTCGGCCGCGCTGGCCGACAATCTGGCGCACCAGTTCGAATACCAAATCGACCTACCTGCGGGGAAAGGCTATTTCGAGGCGCGCACCATCGCGGTTGCAGAGAACGAAGTCGTTATCACGATTCGGAACCGAACCCGGGAGAGA
>JAHZKU010000293.1 GCA_022600255.1 Actinomycetes bacterium
GTGATCTCACGGCGTTGGGGCGCCCACTGCCCGTATGGGTCTGGCGGTGGTAGCCAACGCAGCTTGTTACCCGGCTTGTCCCGCGTGGCTGGTTGACTTCAGGCCTACAGCGCCCTGACCCCCAGCAGTCGTGGTCTGGGCCAAGTTTGTCTTGCAGGCAAGGTGCATCACCCGGCCGCGGCCCGTGTCAGTCGATCCACAATAGCTAGCGATAGTGGTTCAGCCGGGTCCGCAGCGGGCAATACGGCCACAACTTCAGCTAGGGCAAGTTCATCGGCCGCCCGAAGCGCACCATAGAGCCCGCGTGCGAACTCGGTAAGGGAAGCCGGTGCCAGCAGCCGCCGCCATCCCGCCGGCGTTCTGGTCGCGTGATCGGCGATCAAGCCAATCTGACGGCTCTGGGTCGATTCCCAGCCCTCCAATTGGGTGGCCGCTGCCAACCGTACTGTCGCCCGCGGCGAATAGTGCGAGTCCAAAGCACCCGAGACCCGCGGCACTGGCCCCTCGCCCAATGACCCAGGCTGGCCGGCCTGGCCAGTTAGGAGGTCTGGCAAGATGACTGCGATATCCCCCAGCCCAATCGCGCCAGGTCGCAGTACCTGGGGACAGGCACCGGTGCAGTCCAAGATGGTGGATTCGAGGCCCAGGTGGCAGTTTCCACCATCCAGAATCAAGTCGCGTTGTGGGTCCAAATACGCGCCGAGCTCAGATAGGACAGCCGCCGCCGACGTGGGGCTGACCCCGCCGAAGCGGTTGGCCGAGGGTGCCACGAGCCCGCTGCTGAGTCTGTCTAGGAGTTCTTGCGCGACGGGATGGGCCGGTGAGCGCACAGCCACCGTGTCCTGACCACCCGTAACCGTGTCCGGCACAGCGTTGGTACGCGGCAGAACCAGGGTTAACGGACCCGGCCAAAAGGCTGCGACCAACTTCGGTACGTAGTCGGGATAATCCTGCGCCCACTGCGCTAGCACGGAATCTGCAGCTACGTGCAGGATGAGAGGGTGGTCCGCTGGGCGGCCCTTGGCCGCGAAGACCCGAGCAACACCGGTCTGCGACTGAACGTCAGCCGCAAGTCCGTACACCGTCTCGGTAGGGATCGCGACCAAACCACCACCGTGTAGGCGTGCAACTGCTTGCTCCAACACCGCTGGGCGCGACACATCCTGGATGAGATTGCTCACGATCCAATAATCGCCTGCCCAGATGGATGACACCAAACCTGCCAGGACCTCAAACCCGCTGAACGAAGGAATCCTAGCCCCCGAGAAAACCGATCGGGGGCCCGGATGGCCACTCGGGTTGGAGTCCGCGCCTCAAGTAAACTATGCTGAATCGGCACCCAACGACGTTCAGTTGCTTGTGGACCGTAGGCCCCCATCGTCTAGAGGCCTAGGACGCCGCCCTTTCAAGGCGGTAACACGGGTTCGAACCCCGTTGGGGGTACGCGCCTTGATCCATGCTCGGGTTTACTAAGCTTGATCAGGTTAAGGCCCCGTAGCGCAGTTGGTTAGCGCGCCGCCCTGTCACGGCGGAGGCCGCGGGTTCGAGTCCCGTCGGGGTCGCTAGGTGTCCAACACCTGCACCACCGTGCTTTGGCACGGTACTGGTTCGTCACTGACGTGAGGCCAGTTGGCGCCACCAAGCGTCAAGGCTTTCCAAGCGTTGGGTGCCTAACCGCTGAAAAGTTTCAGCCACGGCCAGGTAGCTCAGTTGGTACGAGCGTCCGACTGAAAATCGGAAGGTCGACGGTTCGACCCCGTCCCTGGCCACCATTCTCCCTTGTGAATCGACCGATACGGGCTCCGACTCACAAGCCCCTGACACGAAGCAAGCGGGGCCAGGCCACCTGCCTCACGAAGAGCTTGGCCACCGCTGACGACTCGGGGGCGAAGCGCCCTGTTGTCGCCCTTCGTTTGCACTCCGTTGCTGTCGCGGAACCTGCTTCGGAGCTAGGACCGCCGCAAACCATGATCTTCGTGCGAAGGCCTTATCCCACTTGATCTGCCTGATCATCGTCAGGCCTACGCCACGAGGTCCCGCCCTATCAGCATCCTTACTCACCGGCGTGCACTTACATCCGCAGAGTCGCAGCCGTGCCACGAAAACATGTCACTCGCTAGGCCGACACGGACCCCACTCTCCTGCACGGGCGCAACCGTCAGGAATCAACGCCCTGCGCGGGATAGAGTTCTCAAGGTGACTTCGACACCATCCAAGCTCGTAGGCCCCTTCGCTGTCATCACCTTGGTGGTGGCGGGGCTAGCACCCAACGCCGCTGCTGATGACTCCCCTGGGCCAGCCCAAGCGATCAGCGCCGCCGCACAGCCCGCCACCAAGACCGGGTTTTCCAGCCCATTCTCTGGAACACCGCGCTACGAGCGGTACGCCCCGAAACAGGTGAAGAAGGCCAAACAACTCAACCGCGCACTCGGGCTAAAGAAGGCTGACAGAATCGCCAAGAAGATCGGCCTGCGCAAGTCTCACACCTTCACTAACAAACAATTCCGTCAGTTTGTATCGGGTAAGGGGGTGGGCGGTGACAAGGCCGATGCGAAACTTGTCGATGCCAGCGTTCGTATCCTCACCAACACCAACGGCCGGCCCTTGCGGTCCAAGATCGATGGTCACTGTGTGAAGTCGGTGCTAGCAAGTTACGGGGTCATGGTAAATAGAGACGGACTGCTGCAGAGCCCCGCCAACGAAGCCGCACCGACTCGGCAAGTGAACTCCGTCTTGGTACCCGGCGGCTACCTCGGAACCTGGTCCCGCGCCAACGGTGCCGAGAAATCGATGCGGACGCTGTACAAGTCCGCCTACACCAGCGAGGCCGTGTTCGGCAACCAGGCCCAGCAGGAATCCGGTGTGGCACAACTGGTGAAGAACAAGAAGCCTGGTGCGAAGGTGACAGTGGGGATGTCCATGGCCCCCGCTCTTTGGATCGTGAACTTCGCGCTGATCTACACCCTAAAGCCGAAACTGGCCGCGAAGATGCCAGCCCGATGGGCGCCAATCCCGCCCCGTGTGGCACGAGCCATCAAGAACAGCGCCACAGGGCAAGTGCCCTACGAGCGCTATGCGTCGGCGTTTCGCTGAGCCCGGCCCGCGCAGGTAGGGGTAGCGGCCTGCGATTTGCTGCCCCGATCACGTGCCATCGGCGAATGTGTTCGGTTCACAAAGAGCGGTCGAAGAGCATGGTCAAGGCGTCAGAACCGGTCGCAACTCCAGTGAAGCCAACCCTTTCGTAGAGTCGCACCGCTGGATTGCGCGCATCGACGCTGAGCGAACACCGTGACACCTCCGCAAGAAGGTCGATCAGCAACGCCGCACCCAGCCCCCGGTTACGGCGCGCGGCCGTGACGGCGATGACGAGCTCTGGGGTGTGGTCATCCACATGACCGAAGCCAGCATCCGCCCCGGTGAGCAGCCGAACCCAGGCGGCGCCGAGCGGCAACCCCGACTCACTTGCCGCGATGCGGCCCACATCCGTGGGGCTGGCGCCGAAGTTGCGGTAGTAATGGGCGATCTCCGGTTGATCAACGATTGCTGCAGGGAAAGGGGCTCCCCCGGGAGGGACAAACAGCGCCTCGTATTGCATCTCTCTCGCAGGAACGCCGCGTCTTGCCGAGCTGCTCGCCGAACAACGAAATCCGTCATCCTCAGACAGTATCGAGCACATTCCACCCAGAGTCGGCTGTGTGGCAGCAGCCACCCCCATCTCAATCGCCATCGCATGCTCCCCGGCTTCTGCGGGGCGGCAACTGGCGCAAAGCGCGGGGCTAATGACCAGCGAGCGCCAGATTGCCGCGGGGTTCGCAGCGTTGGCAGCGAAAACAACTGTCAGAACGGACCGAGTCGTGCGGCGGTTGATTTCCCAGAGACAGCAGTCAGTCGGAGGGTGCCGTCCGGCAGGCGCGTGTAGCGCCTAGGGCAACACCGCAGCTACCCCTACCACCAAGAGCAAGGCCGCAAAGACCGTGACTGCGATGAGCGGGCCGAACCGATGTCCACCCTCATCTGCCGCCTTCGTGATGTCGGCAAGGTGCAGGATCGCCGCAAAGAGCAGGTACAGACCAAAGATGATGATGACTGCACCCTGGGCGGTCGTGCCCCAATCGAGCGCCCAAGCGGCCACCCCAACGATTCCCCAGGCCAGATTCGCCAGCCCGACCTCGATCTGGAACTCGTTGCGACGACCCAAATCCCATCCCATTCGAGCCGCATCACTGCGATGGAATATGGAATGTCGCACGAACGAGATCAAGCCCGATCCACCAACTGCAACCGCGCAGGTCCAAGAGGCTGCGGGGGCGGTGTCGCCGCTTCCCAGAAAGTACAAGCCCATGAATGTACCCAGGCCACCCACGGCGTAGGTCGCCCACATGAGACGAAGGGACACGGCTGGATTCGCGCTGAGAGCCACGCCCGAAACCTACCACTTCTGGGCCACGCACAACGGATCGTTATGTCTGCTGGAAGATCGGTCCCCTTGATTGGACGTGGGTACTCTGGTGTCGCCAGCGCAGGCCGTTGGGTGTGGCTCTTGCGGGCCGAGACTGGGGGACGATGACCGACGACTCGCGCTGAAACGCCCCGAGCCCAAGCCAGGGCCGCCTGAAGGGGAGGCGTACTTCGGATGGGTGCGAGGGATAGGGCGGTCCCGAACATGCTGCTGAACAGCAAGGCCCTGCCAGTTCCGAAGCCCGGGGCCCCTAAGTCGGCTACCCACGGTAGAGGGCCTAGCGGCCCACAATCTCCTCACCCGACGCCGCATACTCCTCTGACAGTTCCTCGACCGCCATGTCATCTCGGACCTCATCTAGATCCCTGTCCGCCCACGCCCAGAAGTCCCACTGCGGCGACAAGACATCCAGGCTGGTGTGTTGTCCACGGCGCCAAGCCACGAGGAACTTCGCCGGATCCAGATTGTCCTTGTGCGAACCAATGCCGTTGACCTCGTTGCCAACGTGCCATTCGATGATCACGGGGAGCAGGTGGGAGCGCATGTTGTCCTCGCGGTGCATGCCACCGGTGAACGTGCTCACCAGGATTTCCCCCTGCAATGACGTTGAGTAGCCACTCACCACATGGAGGGAATCGTGCGGGACCGCGAATCCGGCATTGAACGCGCCAAGTTCGCCGGGGAACCCGAAGTTGTGGCCCCGGAAATGGTCGTAGAAGTGACGTCCAAACGTGTTGGTGTCTCGCGCCTGCAAGGCCAGGAACCGATCAGCCAACCGCTTGTCAGCATCGGTCTGCTGCTCGTAGGGCTGCATCACCGGAGCGTTGTCCATGGGGTCGGCCCAGCCGGGGAATGTGGCCGCATTGCGTCGGGTCATGTCAGCCATCGTCCAAGCCAACTGGCCTCGTGCGATTTGTAGCAGATCCCGCACCCAGCCTTCGTGCACTCCCAGGTGATGCGCAAACTCCACGACTCGTCGGAGTCGGTCCTCGTCAAAACGGCCGTCGGCCAAACTGGCGACGGCTAGAAGGGACGCCACATGCTGCGCGAGCGCCGGATCGGGTCCGATCGCTGCGGTCAGCGCCTGCGGTGAAATGGGCGTCAGGTCCAGTTCCGCGACATCTATCGGTGGCGAGAAGAAGAGTTGGCCGGCGGCGACCAGCACGGTCTGCCCCATCCCGGAAATCGGGTTCGGGGTCGTTCCTTCTGATTCTTCCTGGCTAGGTTGCGGCGGGTCGACAAGCGTCGCGGCGGCGCGCAACGCTGCGCTGGCTTGTTCCTGATTGGCCGGTACAAACATGACCATATTCTTGCCCACCAAGGTCCTCAAGGCGAGGGCTCAGCAGCACAGACTCTTCTGGTTGAGCCGCGTGTCACGAGCGGGCGCCTAGGTGACTTTCAGGCTGCCCAGAACGGTGTCCGGGAATCGCGGGCGGAGCCAGCTGGACGGCGAGGATAACCAAGGAGGTCTGCGTTGGCCACGCGGCCAGGGTGCAGCAGCCCAGCTCGATTCATTCGCCGCTAGGGCTCGCGGTGGGGTCGGATGCGCGCGTATCGACCGCGCGTTCGTACTGGCTCGGGCATCGGAGGCTTGCTGGGATCGACGGGCTTCTCCGTGCTGTGGTTGCGGGCCCAGTGTCCGAACTGGCGGGCCAAGGGTTGAGCGGACATCCCGTGTGCAAACACGCTGATGACCACTGTCGTCATCGTGACCCCCACGATGTCAAAAACTGGCCCTTCGCTACCAAGGTCTTCTAGCGTCAGCAAGGCGAAGACGATCGTGGCCAATCCGCGCGGGCCAAACCAACCGATGAAAAGCATGGACGGCAACTGCAGGCCACTGCCGATAAGGCTGATGATCACCGGAACGACTCGCAGCACAGTGAGGGCTAGGACCGCCAGCACCAACCACTGCCAGCGGAACCCACCCTGAATCATGACCACGGCCAAGCCACCGGCAAACAGCCACACCGCGTAAGACAGCAGGTCCGCGCCGGTTTCCAGGAGTTCGGCCGCGTCGCCATCCTCGTGCAGGCACCCAGACCTGGCGCCAAACACCATGCCGGCTACGAAAGCCGTGATGAAACCGTTGGCACCAATCAGCTCTGCGATGCCCCACGCCAGGAAGGGGATGGCCAAGACTGCGATTGCGCGACTACGGGCGCTGCTCCAACCCCGTCGAGACGATGCGTCCAGAATCCATGCGGCGCCCAACCCTAGGATCAACGCTTCCACCAGCGCCAGAACGACCGGGACGATCGAGATTGAAATGAGTGTGGGCTGTGCTGCCCCTTCGTCCGTGGCTAGCAGCGCAAGCGCGAAGAGCACGATGGGTGTTGCCATGCCGTCGTTCAGACCGCTCTCGACATTCAGCGCGCGTCGGATGCGGTTGGGGACAACCGGGTTGAGAATCGTGGGAGCCCCCAAGCCCGCATCGGTTGGGGTGAGCGCGCCGGCGATCAGCAGTGCGCCAGCCAGGCCGACACCGGGCAGCAGCCACGAGGTGGTTCCGAAAGTGGCCAGCAAGGCCAATGGGAACCCGATCAGCAACAGCCGCAACGGGATTCCCGGATGGTGGCGCAAAGACGACACCCGCACGGCACTCGCATCGTGGAAGAGCACCACCAACAGAGCGAACTCGGCCAATACCCGCACCGCCGAGTTGTCGATGGCTACCTCCGGAAGGATCCAGAAGACCACCGCCCCAGCAACGAGGAAAGCCATCGGCGGGGTGATCTGATACCAACCCAACCGCCGCGCTAGCACCGCAAAGACGAAGACCAGCCCGGAAAAGACGATTAGGAAACCACCTTCCATCACATCCTCCTCACTGCACCCATCAGGCGTCGTCGCGCGGTGATCCTACCGCCAAAGACAAGTCCCGGGATTGTGAATGCCGAATCGGGCAGCCAGCGGCGCTTGCGCAGGAGTCTGGAAATCAAGCCGTCATGGGACGGCGCGGTTACCTACCGTCAGCCCGAGGTTGGCGGCCAACGCAATAGCGGGTGGCCCAGGGTGGCCGGCAAAAGGATCGTGTGGAGCCAGGAGTGCTCGGAAGTCCGTCCCAGACTTTCATCTGCGACGGATTCGGCAGCAGCCAAACTGTCGCTCCTCAGCCACTGGGCCGCTCAGCCACTGGACCGTTTAGCCGGACCAGACAACGGGCACGAGCAGTACCACCAGCACCACCGCAGTAAGGGTCAAGGGCAGCCCCAGTCGCACGTAGTCCGTAAATCGGTAACCGCCCGGCCCCATCACCATGGTGTTGGTTTGATAGCCGATCGGAGTCAGGAAGGACGCGCTGGCCATCACCGCAACGGCGATTGCGGCCCCCCGCGGATCGAGCCCAACGGCCGCCGAAGCCGCAATGGCGATTGGCAGCATCAAGAGAGCCGCCGCGTTGTTGGTGATCATTTCCGTGATCAGCACAGTAGCAATCACAATCCCGAGGAGCACACCACGTGGCCCCAGCCAATCGAACGTGTCCACCAACCCATTGGCCACCACGTCCGCTAGGCCCGATGAACTCATGGCCGCCGCTAGGCCGAATGCGGAAGCAATCACCACGATCACTTCCAGATCAACAGCCCGGCGCGCTTCCAGCGGCGTCAGGACACCCAAGACCACAACTGCAATCGCCGCGATCAGCGCACCCTGCAGAATATCCAAGATGCCAAAAGCGGCCAGGAGGATCACCGCGGCGAGAGCCACGACGGGAATCCAAGCCCGCTTAGTGGCTTTTGGCGGTTTGCCAGCCATTGGAGCTACCAGCAGGAAGTCTGCGCGGTCGGCCCAGCGCTCCCGGAAATCTGGGTCAGACACCAAGATCAAGGTGTCGCCGACCCGCAATGCCACTTGACCAAACTGAGCATCTACCAGTTGGCCATCTCGGTGAATCGCAACGACGGCCGCCTGATAGCTGGACCGAAACCCCACCTCTGCCAGGGTCTTCCCCACCAGTGGTGAACGTGACCCGACAACGGCTTCGAAGTAGCTGACTGAAGGGCTCTCCATGTCGAGGACATGTTCAAGTTCAGCTGAGCGCAACCCAGGCATCTCCTGTAGGTCCACAACGTTTCCGGCCCGACCCACGAAGTGCAGGCGATTCCCACCCCGCAACACAGTTTCGGGTCGCACCGGGGCAATCACGGTGTCGCCTCGGTCAACGCTGGCCAAGAATACTCCGTTAAGGTGCCGGAGCCGCGCCTGTGTGACGGTCTTGCCGTCTACCCGACCATCGGGTTCCACGATCATCTCCACGCTGAAGCGTTTCGCGTCCTCAGTGAACTCATCCATCAGGGATTTACGCGCCGGAAGCACCCGCGGGGCAATCGCGATGATGAGCGCCAGACCCACCACAGTTAGCGGCAGCCCGATTGCTCCAATCTCAAAGAACCCGATCGGTTCTAGGCCAGAAACCTCCATCTGGCCGGCCACCACTAGGTTGGTGGAGGTCCCGATCAAGGTGATCGTGCCGCCCAGTACGGCCGCAAATGAGATCGGCATCAAGAACTTGGAGACCGAGATTCCTCGTCGCGCGGCCCAGCTGGCCGCTTGTGGAATCATCATCGCCACGATTGGGGTGTTGTTCAAGAACGCAGACGCTCCGGCTGTGGGGCCCAGGGTTCGCAGTAGCGGCATACGGATCGTGCCCTTGTCGCCCATCGTGCTTTGCAGCAACGGTGTTAGCGCCCCAGTCTTCTCCACGGCGCCAGCTAGCACGTAGAGCGCGGCAACCGTGATGGGTGCTGGATTTGAGAAACCACCCAAGGCCTCGGAGGTGTCGATGACACCGAGCACCAGCAGGACCAGCACCCCGCCGAATACAATCACGGCAGGGCTAGTGCGCCCACGGATCAGAAAGCCCAGGACGCCCAACGTCACAAGCAGCGTTAGCCAGGCCTCGGTGGTCACTCCCAAAGAATAGTGGGCCATAGCATCACCAATGCGACACATCGGCCTTGCGCGTCGGTTTCGAGCCTGGTGCGGGCAGCGGTCGATGCAGCACCACTGCTGGAGACCCGCATGAGGCTTGTCGCATTTGTCCACCTCTGCCACTGGGCTGCGCGTCGGGGCGAGATAACACCCTGGACCCGGCATGATGTGATCATGTCTTGGCTCAAGAGCGTCACTCGCAAGGTTCTGGAATTCACCACGGACCCCGCCGTACGCGTGGGAATTCTGGAAGCGGCCTACAGCGTTACCCCGGCCTATTCGCGAGGGTTGCTCCCACGTACACCCGGCCAGCAGGCGGTCGTTGTGGGGGTCTCCGCCACTTCCTACTACGCCATTGGCGCTACCACCTGGGCTGGCGTCTCTAGCATCTACGCCGGGATACCCGGCCACAAGGCTGGTCCGCGCGCGCTGCTTGTTGGTGCAGCCGTCACCGGCGGTGTGGGCTTCCTGGGGGAGAGACTCCTGCGGCCCCGATCCGGTGATGGCCTCTTCCTAGCGACAACATGGTCAACGTCCCGGTTCTTGTCCACCGTTGGGCTAGCCGGTGGAATCGTCACGACATCGGATCTGATCACTCATCAGTATCTGCGACGTAAACCCAGCCTGGGTACCACTCTTGCGCTAGACGTTGCCGGTGGAGCGTTGATGGGGGTAGGAACCTACCTGCGACGTGATCGTCGGGTCCGCAAATACGGGTTGGTCGACCCGGACCGGCCAGCAGTCACACAAACCAAGTCGGTGGTTTCCTATCCGAAAGTTGTCGGCTTGGCCACAGCGACAGCAGCTGGCATCGCCACACTGGCCATCGCTGAACAGACCGCTGCGCGCGCCATCAATAAGGGACTGAGCGAAGCCACTGACACGGAACTAGGTGAAGCCGGCGTCCTGTTATCGCACTTGGCCACAGCAGGGGTGCTGGCACTAGCGGCTGGGGGCGCCCTAAACATCGTGCGAAGACGCACGCAACGTCGCAGCGACGTCAAGGAAGCCGCTTACCCCTCACCGCCGCTGTCTCCCCACGTCTCTTGCGGGCCCAAGAGCGAAGTCGACTTTGACAAGATCGGAAAGGAAGGCCGCCGCTTCGTGCTGATGGCACTAACGGACGATCAGATCGAACGGGTCATGGACGAACCCGCTGTGGACCCAGTCCGAATCGTGGTTCCGCGGCAAGGGTCGATCAAGAAGCGCGCTGCCTTAGCGGTAGCCGAACTTGAGGCACTTGGCGGGTTCGATCGCTCGATGATCATGGTCGCCTCACCGACCGGGGTCGGCTACGTGAATTACATCATGGCGGAGGCGCTGGAGTACCTGGCGCGAGGCGATTGCGCCACGGTTGTTCCCCAATACGCATTGGTGCCGTCCGCGTTGGCCTTGGACACCACCACCCAGGGAACCGAGCTACAGGGCCATATCTTGCAGGCGATCTCCGACCGGATCAAGAGCATGCCACAAGCCACCAGGCCCCGGCTGGTCCAGTTCGGGGAAAGCCTGGGTGCCCAGGTGGCACTGGATGTCGCCAGTGAGGGAGGCGTGCACAGACTCGATTCCTTGGGGGTAGAAGCGGGTCTCTATCTGGGCGTTCCGTTCCGCAGTAGCGCGTGGCGCAGTTGGTGGCGCAACCCGCGTGCCATCGATCCGGACGGTCGCATGGTGCTTGTGACTCAAGCCGATGAGGCACCCAAGCGCCCCGGGATGCACCTGATGGTTGTGCACAACGACGATCCTGTGAACAAGTTCTCCTACACAATGTTTGTGCGGCGGCCCTGGTGGTTCGGAGAGCCGGAAGATCGTCCACCCCTGGTACCACGGGAGTCGTTGTTCCGACCTGTGATCAGTTTTGTGATCGCCTTAGTCGATCTGCTCAATGGCATGAACATGGCACCCGGAGACTTCAAACGGGTGGGACACGACTACCGGATCGATATCCGGGAAGCGACGGAGAAGGCCTACCTCCTGCGGTCGTCACCGGAGCAGGCCGAACGAATCGAAGCCGAACTGCGGGAACGGGAGCAGGCCTGGGCACAGACCAGGCTGGTGGCCAAAACCGCGGCCAAGGCGATGGCCACCATCAATCGGAAAATGAAGTCGTGGGGTCAAAATTCCCAGGAGATGGACTTGGCTGATCGGGAAGACATCAACCTACCTCCGACCGTGCGGAAGTTCTTAACGTCGATGAAACTGGGCAGCGAGCCCGGTTAGACGAGGCGTCAGCGGCGGGGCTCGGAGGACCGCGACGACAAGTTGATGGTCCGAGGGGCTGTCCGCGGCTGTGGTTGCCCGGACTGACGGGGCACGCCGGGGCGCGGCATCGTGGGACGCACCGGAATCGGGCGAGTCGTGCTTGAACGCTGTTCTTGGGGATACTCTTGCCGGGATTCTGGGCGCATCCCAGGGGTACGGTCCAGCAGGTTGTAAACCTCGCCCGCACGGTACCGGCGATGACCGCCAAGAGTGCGAATAGACGTGAGCTTGCCGGCCTTCGCCCAACGCGTCACAGTCTTCGGATCCACTCGGAACAATGCGGCTACTTCTGATGGCGTAAGTAGCTCGTCCCCATCAATGGGTCGTCCGGCCATGACTTCCTCCTCGGCTGCGCCTTAGCATCACTCGTCTTAGGTACCGGTGATTACTGGCTGTGTGTTGAAAAATGTTGCACATGTCACACACTACGGCAACCGGTTATTACGAAATGGCGACACATTCCTAGGAAATTGGCCAGATTGGCGCCCCAAGGGGCCCGATTGAGCCAGTGGACTGGTCGCCGAAACCCCTGCCGAGCGGGTACAGTGACATCAAGAGGTCGGCCATGATCCCGATCCAAGACGTATCCGTCCATCACCTGCGAGGAGGTCGAGCCTATGGGGCGCGGCCGAGCAAAAGCAAAGCAGACCAAGGTCGCTCGCAAGCTCAAATACAGCGGTCCCGACACCGACCTGCAGCGACTGCAGGCTGAGTTGTCAGGGAAGCCAGTCGAAGACGTGGATGAGTCCGCTGAGGACGAGCACGATCCGTATGCGCAGTACAGCGAGGACGACTACCGACCGCCCAGCGACTGACACAACCATTGACACGAACGCGCGGTCCAAGTGGCGCTGAGCATGCTGTTGCAAGACTGCGGTCGTGGGCGGGATGTGCGCCCAACCGCGCAAGGCTTACAGGTAGCGTCCCACCACATTGACGATTCCGCCCTTGCCGCCCTTGGCCGGGGCATCAGAGA
>JAHZKU010000294.1 GCA_022600255.1 Actinomycetes bacterium
AGGAACCAGCAAGGGCTCGTCTCCGGATGCCCCCGAGTTAGAACCCGAAGTCCAAGTCCTTCAACTTGCTGAGGAAATCGTTTCCACCGAGCGTGCCGCTAGGGGATTCGTTCGGGTCGGTCGGTTGCGGCTTCTGCGTTGGCCTGGGCTTCTCGGCGTTCTGTGAAGCAGAGGCCTTTTTCTTGTCCTCGTTTTGTTGGAACTGGTAGTTGATGTACTTCGGTTCAGCGCCGAACCCGCGGACGGGCAGATCGGCGTGGGCGCCCACCATGGCCTGCCGCCAGATCGGGGCTGGCAGCGTGGCGCCGTACACGACGCCGTAGTAGCGGCCGTTGATGTAGGTGTTGCGCACCGGGTACTCAAAGCCACCGCGAGGGTCGCCGACCCAGACAGCCGAAGCAATCTGCGGGGTGTAACCGGCAAACCAAACCGCCGAGCTGTTGTCCGTGGTTCCGGTCTTCCCCGAGGCGGGACGTCCGAATGAGGCGTTCGGGGCGGTACCGCCAGCACTCATGGGTCCTTGCATCAGAGCCACGATGGTATCCGCGACCCGGCTGCTCACGACCCGGTTGCACTCGGGGGTGAAGTCATAGATCTTCTTGCCGCCATTGAGCCGCTTGATGCTCTTGACGGGGTTTGGCTTACACCAGACGCCATCGTTGGCGAACCCGGCATAGGCGCCTGCCATATCCAACGGCACGACTTCAATCGACCCAAGTGGGAAAGACGGCACGCGATTCAGCGGCTTGCTGTCGCCGGTCTTGACGCCCATCGCTTCGGCGATCTCCGCCTGGCGACACAGGCTAACCATCCGCTCTAGGCCGATGAAGAACGTGTTCACCGAGCCCTTGGTCCCTGTGTACATGTTGAAGGTGCCAGAGGTACTCGTGCTGGCGTTGCTGACCGTGTACGGGGGGAACAAGTAGCCATCGCAGTCCCGGAAGCCGTAGAAGGTGTTGGTGCCCGGGGAATTGATGTTCGTGTAGGGGGAGACACCCTTTTCTAGGGCGGCTGCCAAGGTGAACGCCTTGAAGGTTGAGCCAGCCTGCATCCCGATGGTGCCGCCGTCCTTCTTGCGCACGTTGTAGTTGAAGGTGGTGACGCCTGGCTTCTTCTTGGTGCCCCACTTGCTGTTCTGCGTCATTGCCAAGATCTTGCCGGTCCCCGGCTGCACCATGCTGATAGCCGCGGCCTTATTGCTGGAGTCACCGATGGGAATGTAGTTGGTGACGGCGCGTTTGGACGCCGCTTGGTCTCCGGAATCCAAAGTGGTGACGATATCCAGGCCGCCCCTTTCAAGCATGGCCACCCGCTTCTTGCGGGAATCGCCGAAGCGGTTGTCATTGCGAATGTGATTCAGAACGTAGTCACAGAAATAAGGGGAGTCCGATGTCGTGCAGCCATTGGGGAACTTGCGATAGTCGATGTAGGACTTCACGTTCGTGCTCGAAGCTGCCTTAAGTTGGGCGTTTGTGATCTCGCCTAGTTCATTCATCCGATTCAGGACCAGATTGCGACGTTCCGTGCTGTCGTTGGGGTTGCGGATGGGGTCGAAGGCACCTGGCTGCTGCACGATACCGGCCAGAGTTGCGGCCTCCACAAGCTTCAGCTTGGAGGCTGGCTTGTTGAAGTAGGTCTGAGCGGCGGCTTCGATTCCGTATGCACCGGAGCCGAAGTAAGCGATATTCAAATAGTCGGTGAGAATCTCGTCTTTGGTCTTCTCTTTTTCCATTGCAATGGAGTAGCGAGCTTCGCGCAGCTTGCGCTCAGGGCTACGTTCGGTGGCAGCCTGCTGCTCTTCCTTCGTGTCGGCGTTGTTGAGCAGAACCAATTTGACGTATTGCTGCGTGATGGTTGAGCCACCCTGTTGGATTTCGCCACTCTGCTGGTTGGTGGCCAAGGCTCGCAGGGTGCCTCGCACGTCGATGCCGTTGTGTTCATAGAAGCGCGAGTCTTCAATAGCGATGATCGCCTTGCGCATGATCGGGGCGATCTCCTTCTGAGGAACGATCTCGCGATTCTCCTCGTACACGTAGGCAAGGCGCTTGCCGTCGGCTGTGCGAATGATGGAGCGTTCTGGAAGAACCGGCTCCGTAAGGTCTTCTGGGTAAGACTCGAAGCTTTCGATTGCCGTATTGGCGATTGCGCCTACCCCACCGACCGCAGGCATAGCAATGCCCGCACCGACGACACCGGCGATAACGGAGACGCCAAGAAACGCGCTGAAGAGTCCGACGGCATTGGATTTCCCCGAATTGGGGGCGTCCGGCTTCTTGTTTTGTGACACAGTCATACGACGTCCAGAATAAGTGTTTCGGTTCCCACATCAGTCCCGCGTTAGCAAACCGCAGCCTTGGGACATCATTTTAGTCCAATAAGACTATAAGAGTTAGTCACAAAAGACCTATGACAACCATCACTCTCTGCGTAGTGTCCGTTACACCAAGCGTTGTCGATCTTCGTCCGTACCCCCACGGGCATGAAGCCGACGCCGATCGGAAGGACCCACTCATGATGGACTGGAACAATGATTGGGCCGTGAATGCAGCATGCAACGGCACTGACCCCGATGAACTCTTCGTACAAGGCGCGGCGCAGAATCGCGCAAAAATGATCTGTATGGGCTGCGACGTCCGCACGGAATGCCTAGCAGACGCATTGGACAATCGGGTGGAGTTCGGTGTGTGGGGCGGCATGACCGAGCGCGAGCGCCGGGCTCTCCTGCGGCGGCGACCGGACGTTACGTCCTGGCAGCGACTCCTAACTGTGGCGCGTGATGAGCACCAACGGGTCGCTGGCTCAGATGCCTACGAAGCGATCCCCCAGATCCCCACCCAACAGGGCAACGTCAACGTTGAGGCCTACCAGCGGCCCTGACACCCGATCCGGCTTTCCCCAGCTTGGGAGCATAACCGTGGTTATTCAGCGGTGACATCTGCCACCAATAACTCGCCGACTAGGCGCAGGCCGTCCAAGTCATGGACGTCGTCGGCCAGCGCAGGAATGACCGCCACGGGCACTTGCGGGTGGGCCGCGGAGAAACGGTCGGCTAGGTGAGCCTGTCGTTCAGCGGCCACGACCGTGTTGGCGTGCAACCGCAGCAGTGCCGCGGTCTCGGCCGCTGCAGGCTCAGCATCTAGGGCGTCTGCTGCCACGGTGGCTTGGGCGGCCGACAATGTGTGCGGCGGCGGCAGCGTGACGCGGTTCAGTACCATCCCGGCAAGCGGCATCCCTTCGCTGGACAGTCGGTCCACGAAGTAGGTGGCCTCACGAATTGCATCGGGTTCTGGGGCCGCGATCACGGTGAACGCTGTTCCCGGCTCCTTCAGCAACTGATAGGTCTCATCGGCTCGATTCCGGAAACCACCGAAGATGCTCTCCAGTGCCTGCACGAAAGCAGACAGGTCACTGAGTAACTGGTTGCCCAGGACTTTGTTCATCACGCCGGAGACGAGGCTGAAGCCGGCGCCGAAGATCCGGCCCACGCCGCGACCCGCTCCTTTGGCCGGTGCCGCAAGGACTCGGATAAACCGACCATCCAAGAACGATCCCAACCGGTTCGGAGCATCCAAAAAATCCAGCGCCGATCGAGAGGGCGGTGTGTCCACAACGATCAGATCCCAAGAACCGTCCAAGTCAGATTGCTGGCGCAGTTGCCCCAGTTTCTCCATCGCCATGTACTCCTGGGTTCCGGCGAACGAACTAGACAGGGATTGGTAGAACGGATTGTCCAACACGCTCTGGGCTCTTTCCGGATCCGTGTGCGACTCGACCAACTCCTCGAATGTGCGCTTCATGTCCAGCATCATGGCGTCCAGCGACCCGGTGCCAGTAATACCGGGAACCTGGCGTGGGGTGTTATCTAGTTCGGCTAACCCCATCGACTGGGCCAGTCGCCGAGCTGGGTCGATCGTCAGAACGACCACGTTGCGGCCACCCTCAGCGGCCCGCAGCGCCATCGCGGCCGCGGTGGTCGTCTTGCCGACGCCACCAGAACCACAGCAGACGATGATCCTGGTTTCGGGATCAAAGAGAAGCGCATCGACATCAAATGGTGCTGTGCTCATCGGGGCGCCTCCTCCCGGATTCGATTGGCGAGTTCATACAGTCCACCAAGATCTACACCGTCGGGCAGGAAAGGCAGGTCGATGAGTTGTGCGTCTGACGTGCTGAGACGTTCCCGTTCTCTGCGTTGCAGCGCCACACGAGTCGCGTGGTCAACGGCCTCGCCGGCCAAGCTCTCGACCAACTGGGTTGATGCAGCAACGCCGACACTCTCCAAGTCTTGCTGTAGGCGTTCGATTGAGACCTCGCCGCCAGCCTGGAGCGTGGTTTGCGAGAGTTCCTCAGTCTGGAGCATGTTCACAAAAACCGCGCCCACCGGCAGGTCGGCCTTCTTGAGTTCCTCGAGTCCGTCCAATGTCTCTTGCACCGGCATTTCTTCGAGCAAGGCCACCATGTGAATCGCGGTCTGCGGCGATTGCAGCACACGCATCACGGACTCTGCCTGGTTCCGGATGGGCCCCATTTTGGCGAGGTCCGCAACCTCGTTGTTCACATTGAGGAACCGCGCGATACGACCGGTGGGGGGAGCATCCATTACCACGGCGTCCCAGACAAACCGGCCCTTCTCGCGTCTGCGCACGGCTTCGCCGGTCTTCCCAGTAAGCAGGACGTCGCGCAGCCCAGGAGCAATCGTGGTGGCGAAGTCGATCGCTCCGATCCGACGCAAAGCCGACCCGCCCCGTTTGATGTTGTAGAACATCCTGAGGTACTCCAGCATGGCCTGCTCGGGATCAACAGATTGGCCCCAGACATCCCCGCCCCCGCGAGCGATGGCGATTCGCGTCTCTTCGTAGGGCAGTGGGGGGACATCGAAGAGCTGCGCGATGCCTTGTCGGCCTTCCACCTCGAGTAGGAGAACGCGCTGGCCACCGGTGGCTAACGCCAAGGCGAGCGCCGCCGCCACTGTCGTTTTCCCGGTACCACCTTTCCCCGTTACGACATGGAGACGAACGTCAGGCCAAAGATCACAGGGCACTATGGCAGCCTAGTTGAGGTTGCCGCGGCATACAGGTCAAGGTCCGATTCGCCGCAATCCACAGACGCCTCAGCGATCCGCCCAAGCAGTCCATGTTTGCCAAATCGGGATAGGGTGGAGGTATGAAATGGGAATACGCCACAGCGCCGGTTCTGATCCACGCCACGAAACAGATTCTGGACAATTGGGGCCAGGACGGGTGGGAACTGGTACAGATCGTCCCTGGCCCGAACCCTGAGAATATGGTTGCCTACTTTAAGAGGCCGTTGTCTTAGTGCCGTGCCTCACACGCGGGCATACCAAAGGTCAGACCGACAGAATGAGAGTTGTTGGATCGGACGCGGTGAGAATCAGGCAGGGCCAGCGAAGGAATGAGGGTGGATGAGTAAGCACAAGAATAAGAATCTTTCAGCGGTGGAAATGCGGCTATCTGCAGCCGGATACGCACTCCCGGACTCCGCACCCCCAATTGCGAACTACCAAGCGGCAGTTAGGCACGGCAATCAGGTGGTCACCGCAGGTCAACTGCCGATGGCGGCCGGGTCTCTGCTGCATACCGGTCTAGTGGGGGTAGATCTAGATGCGGAACAGGCGAGGGCATGTGTCCGACAAGCCACCCTGAACGCGCTGTCGGCCGTGCGGACCTGCGTAGACCTTGCCGATGTGAAGCAGACGATTCGATTGGTGGGCTACCTGGCATGTCCGGCAACCTTCACCGAACATCCCGAGATTCTGAATGCTGGCAGCGACCTGCTCTTCACTGCATTTGGGGAACACGGTAACCACGTCCGCAGCGCCGTCGGTGTGAGCAGCCTGCCGTTGGGTTCACCCGTGGAGATTGAGCTTGTGGTCGGCGTCTAATGACCAGCGACTCAGCAGGGATGCCCGAGGCGCTCACTCGCCGCGCCGAGGCCCTGCTGACGGGCGATACCGCGGCGTGGACCGCGCCCGACACCAAAGACAGTGCCACGGTAATTCTGCTGCGGGACTCCGAGGTGGGCCCGCAGACTTTCCTGCAACGTAGGGTCGGGAGCATGAAGTTTGCTGCCGGCATGTACGTGTTTCCGGGTGGGCGCGTGGAACCTCAAGACGCGGACCCGCAGGTGCCGTGGCGCGGGGATCCGGCTGCCGAACCCTTCCGGCAACCCGACGGCGCCAGCATCACGGCCACTTTCCGCGCGGTGACCGTTGCCGCGGCTCGGGAGACCTGGGAAGAAGCCGCTGTGGTCCTAGGCGCCAACGCTTCCGGCGCGCCGTTGTCGGATACCCCAAGCGCTCCTGATGTGGATGTCATCGACTGGCTACGGGAGTGTGGGGGAGCGGTGAATGCCGCCGACCTCATCCCGTGGGCGCACTGGGTGACGCCGGAGGTCGAGCGTCACCGGTACGACACCCGATTCTTGGCCGTGGCACTTCCGGCCGGGCAAGCCGCACTCGACCTAGGCGTGGAGTCTGACAATTCGCTGTGGATTAGCCCCGAGGCCGCCTTGGTCGAGGCGAAAGCTGGAACCATGCCGATGCTGCCGCCGACTTTCGACGCCTTGGAACGATTGGTCGGCTATGGCACGGTGATCGACGCTCTGGCCGCGGCCGACCCCGATCCCCTCCCCTTGATGCCGCGCGCGATCCGCACCCCGCAAGGCAACATCCGATGGGCCATCGTTGATGCCTACAGCGATGAAGTCCTGCGGGAGTTGTGAGCCTGCAATGAAAGCGACGGATTGGGTGGGGTCATCTTGAGCGGCGCCCCTGTTGTCATCGGATCCACTGATCCCTGGTCTGGCGGCTGGGTTGGGGAACTGAGTCAGTGCGTCTTGGCGCCAAATCCGTCTCCGATGACGCTGGATGGCACCAACACTTGGCTTCTGGGCGCGCCCGGGTCTCAGGAACTGGTGTTGGTCGACCCAGGCCCAGATGATCCGGCTCACCTTGAGTCTGTGCAATCGGCCCTAGCCGAACGAGGCGCCGTGGTCAGCGTGATTCTGCTGACCCACGGACATGTGGATCATTCGGCAGGGGCACGGCTGTTCTCTGATGCGTTGCACGCACCGGTACGGGCCCTTGACCCAGATCATCGCTACGGCGGAGAAGGTCTGGCGGCTGGAGACGTGGTAGCCGGTGGAGAATTGGCGATAGAAATCGTGGGGACACCAGGGCACTCCTCCGACTCCTTGAGTTTTAGCATCGAGGATGCTGGCGTCATGTTGACCGGAGATACCGTGTTGGGCCGCGGAACGACGGTGGTGGCGCACCCGGATGGATCATTGGCTGAGTACTTGGCGTCGCTGCACCGACTGAAGTCGCTGGCGCGAGCATCCGAGGCTCACTTAATGCTGCCTGGCCACGGGCCTACGGTGACCGAGCCAGAGCAACTGCTAGACACCTATCTGGCGCATCGAGCCGAGCGACTTGAGCAGGTCAGGCTTGCGATTGCTGCCGGGGCAACCTCGCCGATGGATGTGGTGCAGCAGGTGTATCAACCGATCCCTGATGCAGTCATCCCTGCGGCGTTGGCCAGTGTTAGAGCCCAATGGGACTACTTAACGCGCGGTGGATGACTAGCGGGACTTGAGCCCAAGCCCGTTCCTAGGCGCCAGCAGGCCTGCTGGGCGGAGGTCACTTGCCCCGACGCTGCAACCGCTCCATGTCGGTTAGGATCACTGATCGAGACTCCAACCGGATCCAGCCGCGTTGCGCGAAGTCGGCCAAGGCCTTGTTGACGGTCTCACGAGAAGCGCCTACGAGTTGGGCCAGTTCCTCTTGAGTCATGTCGTGCGTGACGCTGATGCCGCCATCCACCGGAACACCGAAACGTTCACCAAGGTCGATCAGCGCTTTGGCCACGCGGCCGGGGACGTCGGAGAAAACCAAGTCGGACATGGCTTCGTTGGTCTTGCGGAGGCGCCGCGCCAGTGCGCGCAGCAGAGCCTCGGCGACTTCGGGTCGGCCAGAAAGCCAAGGCCGCAGTGCGTCGTGGCCCACCTCTCGCGCCAGAACATCGGTGAGTGCTGTTGCCGTCGCCGCCCGGGGGCCGGGGTCGAATAAGGACAACTCTCCGATCATCTCGCCGGGGCCGATGACAGCTAGGAGGGCATCTCGGCCGTCAGTTGACGCCGTGCCGAGCTTGATCTTGCCCTCCTCGATGACGTAGAGGCGGTCGCCGGGATCGCCTTCGCGGAACAAGATGCCACCCTTGGCGAGCCGAACGCCATTGGTGGCAGCGCGCAGTGCAGCCGCAGCCTCGGGGTCTAAGGCTGAGAACAGGGGGGCTTGCATAAGCACGTCGTCCACGCCATAGTCCTTCCCGGGAGTTTGCTCTTTAAGTGTGCCGTATCCGGCGAACTCATGTGACGTTGAACACTCTAGCTCACGCGACGTTGGGTAGAGCCTCGTGTAATGCGGTCAGAGCGAGGTCGGGTTTCTCCCGGTATCGGGCGATCAGTTCCGCGGTTGCCAAGTCGATCCTGCGATGGAGTTCGTGGCGGTATTCCGACAATGTGTGTTCGGCGTCATGCAGGTCGTTCAGCAGTTCTTGCCGCGATCTGGCGTCATCTGGAATTGGCCGGTCCCAGATTTCGGCGATGTTGGGCAATGGTTCGATATCTTCGAAGGGCTTCAAGCTGTAGGCCGCCACCCGGCGGTGGCTGCTGGCGGCCTCGGACAGCAATTCTGCCAGTTGCGGGATGCTGACGCTGCGGTTGCCGGTTTGCTTTCGCATCACGTCGACGCGGGCTTGCAAGATGCGCCGCCAATATGAAACGTGGTTCTCCTCGTCCTTCAACCCTTTACGCATACGCCGCAGGTCGGCCAGACTGATGGTCTCAAAATCCGGATTGCGCTCCGGCCCGGGGCGACGGTTAGCCCGAGTGGTCGGCGCAACTGCCGAGTCCATAGTTGCTCCTTGTTGCTGCGACGCTTGCCAGCGTTCGTTTGCTTTCTATCTGGTATATCGCGACGCGCTTGAGGTTCATTGAGGATGCTGCGCCATTTGGGGTCGGCGTTAGGCTGTATGAGTGGCTACGAACGCTCCCTATCGCCCGTCTGGAGCAGCGCGACCTCCCTCCGGCGCAATGGGTGTCTCGGCTTGGGACCCCACCGAAACCGGGTTGGCTCGCAAACGACGTGCCCGGAAGGTCTTCCGGATTCTGCGTGAGACCTACCCGGCCGCTCAGTGTGAACTAGATTTTCGGAGCCCGTTTGAACTGCTCTGTGCCACGGTTCTATCGGCGCAGTGCACGGACGCCAGGGTGAACGCCGTGACACCTGCGCTCTTCGCCGCGTATCCCACACCGGCTGCCATGGCGCAGGCGGATCTTGCGGATCTGGAAACACTCGTACGCCCCACCGGCTTCTTCCGGGCAAAGTCGGCCAGCCTGAGTGGCTTGGCCCGCTTCTTGGAGGAGCGATTCGGCGGTGAGGTGCCAGACACCCTGGATGAGTTGGTCACGCTCCCGGGCGTGGGGCGCAAGACAGCGAACGTCGTGCTGGGTAATGCGTTCGATGTTCCGGGTATCACCGTGGACACCCATCTCCGGCGGATCAGCCGACGCCTTGGCTGGACTGAACATGAGGACCCGGTCAAGATCGAATTGGACCTGATCGGACTTTTTGATCCGCGAGACTGGACGCAGCTTTCCCACACCTTGATCTGGCACGGCCGGCGTCGTTGTCATGCCCGCAAGCCAGCCTGTGGTGCCTGTCCGGTCGCGCGTTGGTGTCCGTCAGCCGGAATTGGCCCGATGGATCCGGCTAAGGCGGAGAAACTTGTGAAGGACACCGCATGAGGGGGCGGTTTGGGTTGCTTTTGGTCGTGGTTCTCCTGGGGGTGATGGCCTGCGGCTCGCAAAGTGTTGACATCACCGGTGCCGCCGGTGAGCCGGTGGCGTCGGGCGCGGCTCCGAGCCCGGTGACGGCTGACCAAGAGGACCAGGCCGTGCCTTGCCCGCAGGAGCTGGCCAGCTCGACGGGTGCGGGCTTGGCCTGTTTGGGGCTTGGGCCCAACATCGACCTAGCGGAACTGGTTGGCGTGGTGGTGGTGCCGGTGTGGGCTTCGTGGTGTGAGCCGTGCCGAGCGGAACTGCCGATCCTGCAGGAGTATGCGCAGAATCAGGGTGAGGTGGTGGCCGTTGCCGCAGCAGACAACTCTGGTGCCGCTGCAGCTCTGGTTTCTGAGCTCAACCTATCGTTCCCGTCTGTGCAGGATCCGGACTCCACAACCCGCGCGAGCTTGGGTTGGTCGGCGTTACCCGCCACTTTTGTCCTCCAGGATGGTGAAGTTGTGGGTCGGATCTCCGGTGAGATCACAAGTGTGGCGCAAATCCGGCAGGCTGTAGTAGAAGCAACGAAAGGCTGAGCGTTGGCCAAGCAGTCCTGGGTGGACGAGAGTGTCGTTTCCAACCTTCCAGCGTGGCTGAACCCACTGGTGGACGTGGTTCGGGTAATCGATCCCAACAACCTGTCGGCCTTCTTGCCCCCGGAAACTGGAGGGCGGCCAGGGGCGGTGCTGATCCTGCTCGGTGATGGTGAAGCCGGCCCCGATGTCTTGTTGATTGAGCGCGCTGCGGCGATGCGCTCGCACGCTGGCCAGCCAGCTTTCCCGGGCGGGGCCGTGGACCCAGAGGATGTAGACCCCATCGCGGCGGCACTTCGCGAGGCTCGCGAAGAGACCTTGCTGGACAGCTCCGGCGTGCGCGTGTTCGGCACGCTTCCCGATCTGTGGCTGCCGCCATCTGGTTTTGTTGTGACGCCGGTTCTGGCTCATTGGCACCAGGACTCACCGGTGAATGTTGGCGATCCGGCTGAGGTGGCGGCCGTCCATCGAGTGCCGATCGCAGAATTGGTCGATCCGGACAATCGAGTGATGGTGCACCACCCTTCCGGATTCACCAGCCCGGGCTTTCAAACCCGGGGGATGCTCGTGTGGGGCTTCACAGCGGGGTTGTTGTCACGCTTGTTAGACGCCTCCGGCTGGGCGCGCGAGTGGGATCAGACCCGTACCGTGACAGTGGAGGCCTGAGCACGTCCGCCGCTTCTCTCCAGCTAGCGCCGTTGACCGCCACGGTCGCTTCGGAATCTGATTGTGTTGTGTAAGCCTATTGACCCGGTACCCGTTGAGACTGCGTTCGTTCAGATTCACCTAGCTCAGCTTCGACGTCGTTCAGGAAGTCCTTGATGTATTGCCAGGTGGTTGCGCGCGCCGACCCCCCTGTGAGGACCCCCAGGTGACCCCCCGGCGCAGTCTCGAGGCGTACCCAGGCTGCGTTTGGAACTAACTCGACGACACGGTGTGCCGCAGCGGGCGGGGCGAAGATCGTATCCGCGGTCCCGGCAACACTTAGTACGGGCACGGTGACCTTCGCCAGACTCTCCGAACGGCCCCCGCGAAACGTCACGCGCCCATCTCGCAGGTGGTTGGTCCGCACGAACGTGTGGAAGATCTGGGCAAAACTGCGGCCCGGATACGCCTCCATCTGATCCATCAGTGCATCGACGGCCTCCAACTGGGCCAAGGACTCGGTGTCGGCGCGAGAGCGCAGCAGGAAGGCTGGCTTCTTGGCCAGGCGCACCGGATCGGCGAAAGTGAACGCCAAGGTATTCACCTTGCTTGGTACGCCGCCCACCAGGCGGATCATGCTTGTCGTGACTTTGCCACGGGTCACCTTGCTGGCAAGTCGAATCGGATCCAACAGTTTTTGAAACGTCATGTCGAAGGGGGAAGCGACCGCCGTAATCGAGGCGATGGGCAACTGCCGGTGCGCGGCTTGTGTGAAGAGTGAGAGGATACCGCCTAAAGACCAGCCGACTAGATGCACACGCTCCCAATCGGTCTCTCGCGAGACTTCTTGCAGCGCTAGGGGTAGCACGGAGTCGATCCAGTGCTCGAGCCCCAGTGACTGGTCCACATTCGTACTCACATCGCCGTAGTCCACGATGAACGTGGGGCGGCCCTGCTCGAGCATGAAGCCAGCAAGACTGTTGTCCTGGCGCAGATCCATACAGGATGCTGGAGCGGCCATTGGTGGCACGAGAAGTATGGGAAGTTTCGCCGGGTCCACGGGCACTGTGGGTTCGTAACGGCGCACCGTGCAGTGCGCCCCCCCGTTGTACACGACCTCGGAGGGAGTGCGACTCAAGTCTGCAAAGCCACCACGAAACAGGTGTGTGTAAAGATTCCGGATCCCTGAAACGACGGTTTCGGTTTCCTCGGCAGTGAGGTCGTCAGTGGATTCGGGTGACACGGTTCTTCAACCTACCCTGAGACAACCCAGGATGCTGGCCGTCATTCGGCGAGGGTCAGGACGCCCCCGTGCACCGGCACCCAGATCGTGTCTGGGGTACCGGTGCACGTTGGTTTGCTGAGGGTGAAGTCGCCACGGTGTGGTTTGGGCCGTCACTTCTTGTATTTCACCTTGCCCTCGAGCAACGGGTAGCAGCCGCTGGTGTCGGAGGCGGTCTGCCAGCCCCACCCGCTGTGCAGTTGAGGCGCGAACTTCAGCGTATTGTCGCCCCCGTTGGAGCACCGGACCGCGCTGGTGCTGCTGGTTTGCATGGCCAGCCGCCATCCCTTTTTGATCTTCATGTTCACCTTGTACTTTTCGACCTTGTAGTCGTCGTTGTCCCAGTTCCACTGGCTCTGACCCGTGGTCTGCAGCCACGGCCCCTGCTCCTTGACCTTGGCTTGCCATTCGCCGCCTTCGTACTTGGCCTTAACCAGTTGCAGTCGGAAGTCGGTGGCTCCTCCCGATACGATCTTGACCTTCTTGAGTTTGCCTTTCTGGCTGGATTTATGGCCTTCGTTGGGCCGGCCGTAGGCCTCATTCATCACGAAAGTGCACAGCTCCGCCGGATCCATCTCGTCACAGGCCTTTGCCGGAAGGGAGTTGGAAGGCTGTACGTTGTCGGTCAGCTTGGCGCCGAACTGGTGTTTGCTGTAGTCGCCCGCTGATGCGGTGGCCGGGACGCTCGCGACCGCGAGGGTCAGTGCGGCTGCGCCGAGAACGATGGTTTTAGTATTCATTGGTTTCTCCTTAATCGGGTTAATCGGGCCCCTCGGTGAGGGGCTGTTGTGGGAGTGATGTGTGAGCGGTTCGAGTCGCAACACTTTTTCCGAAGAGATCTGAAATCTCGGTTGCCGATCACCGGGAATGCCGGCCGCATCAGGGGCTGGATCGCCGCAGCCCGCTGTTTCGTTTCCACCCGCACGGCCTTTCAGTGCGCGTGGTCCCTGCTATCAACGCTCTCTAGTTGCAAGAACCACGCTCACTTGGGAGCCCGAGAACCCCGCGGATCAGAATGCAGAAGTGACCTCGCAGGGATGGTGGCCAAGTCGACCCTGTCCAACCGGCGGCGTCCGCTGGCCCCACATCAGAAAGGGTAAGAGTAGGCGGACTCGCAGGACTGTGCGCGGGATTGCAGAACGCAGACTGGAGTTGGGCGGCTACGAACCGGGCGCGTTATTGCCCGGTCGGTCTGAGTCCGGCGTAGCCTCTGGGTCTTCGGATGGGTTGGGCGGTTCGGCGGGCGGTTCGGGCCTTGGAGGATGCTCCCCACCGTGTGGCTGATCTTGAGTGGCTGGGTCTTTTCGGTGGCCAGGTTTGCCGATGGAGTGGCCGTCCTCAGGGGGCTTGGTCTCAGTCTCAGACGGTGGGCCAGGAAGCACCCCCGGTGCCGTCCAGCCAATTGTCCGGGGCCGAAGTGTGTCATAGATTGGCTCACTGCGCATCAGCGTGGCGGCGACGACGGCGCCGGCAGCCGCCATCAGGGACGGTAAGAGCAGTTCGGACGTGTTGGCCATCTCGGCCACGATGATGATTCCGGTGAAGGGAGCCCGAACCACGCCTGCGAAGAACGCAGACATCCCCACGAACGCGAACGAGGCCACGTGCAGCTCGAGTCCGGGAATCAGTTGGTTGGCCAGTGTGGCCCCGAGCGCGCCAGTGGCGGCTCCCATCGCCAACAACGGTGAGAAGAGTCCACCCGGAGTGCCGAGTGAGTAGGAGATCGTGCCTAGGAACCAGCGAAAGACCAGGATTGCCAAGATCGCGCCCAGCAGAGGTGTGTTGGTCATCATCTCTTGGGCGATGTTCTCTCCGCCGCCAACCAGCGATGGATAGTAGAACGCGACGCCACCCACAAGGCCCCCCACAATGGCTGCCTTCACCTCCGGAGGCAAGCGCTTGATGTTCTGCATCAGATCGAGAAAGAAGATGACGGACTGGTTGTAGAAGCCGCTCATCACGCCGATGACCAACCCGAGGATGACGTAGGCGAGCAGATGTAGGAGGTCGACTCTGGGGATGTTGCCGATGATGAACTCGGGGGCATTTCCCAGCATCTGCCGGGAGACCGTAATGGCGGTGCCAGCTCCGATCAACGTCGCGACCACCAAGCGCAACCGGAAAGCGCGGGCGAGTTCTTCAAAGACGAAGATGGAGCCCCCCATGGGGGCGTTGAACGCCACGGCAAGCCCCGCGCCAGCCAGACCCGCTTCGAGTTCCTCCGAGCCGCGCCGCTGGTGGAACATTTTGCCCAGCTTGCTGCCGATCGAAGCGCCCATCTGCACCGTTGGGCCTTCCCGGCCCAGACCCAGGCCCGCCCCGATGGCCAGCGCACCTCCCACAAACTTGGCGGGCAGAATGCGCCCCTTTGCCAGGGGAACTTCACCGCGCATCGACGCCTCAACCCGCTGAATGCCACTGCCAGAGGCCTCAGGCACCAGTCGGGTGATGTAACGCGCCAGTGCGACTGCGATCGCCGCGAATGCGACCGGGAAGATCAACCCAGCCGTGGAAAACTGTTGTGCCCAATCCACCAAGGCATTCCGGAAGGTGTCGGCCTGGAGCAGCACCCAGCGAAATGAGGCACCCACGACCCCGGTCAGTGCACCCCCGACAAACGCCAGCACCGCCAGTTGGGGCAGCCCATCGGGGAGTCGGGATACCTCGGGCTCTTGGATCCAGGCCGGGGTGCGGGGCGCTGACATGACTCCTGACCTATCATGATCCAGGTCGCGGTCGCCGCTTTCTGTGATACTTCGTCGGGTTTACCCCCTTTGGCTGCTGCTCGCCGCGTTGTGTGGCGCAAACGTGTCGATGCGACAAGGCGACGGTTGCGATCGGGCTAAGGTGTTCGCACGCGAAGCGTTTCGTGGACGGGGACCGCGGCACCATGCGAGATCGCAACGCCAAGCGTTAGGCTGACCCGCTTTGACCGCGCGCGAGGCTGGCACGTGATGAAAGGACTACGTATCTCAACCAAGACTGACAATGCCAAAGCGCTCTACATTGAGGGCATCCAGAAGGGCCAAGCGAAGGAGGCCGTGGCGGCCTATACCGGTGAGCGGTATACCCAGCACAGCACGGGCGTGCGTGATGGCGCTGACGGGTTCGTTGAATTCTTTGGGGCGTTCTTGGAACGCAACCCCATCCGCGACATTCATATCCTGCGTGCGATCGAGGATGGGCAGTTCGTGTTTCTACACGCATCGCAGAGCCTCAACAATGGGGAGAGTCGCTGGATCACGATGGACATGTTCGATACCGATGACCACGATCGGATTGTTGAGCACTGGGACGTGATTACAGAGTGGGTGGACTCAGCCACGTCGGGACACTCCCAGATCGATGGCCCGACGGAGGTGACAGACCTTGACCAAACCGCGGCTAACAAGGCGCTGGTGACTGCATTCGTGAATGAGGTCCTAGTAACGGGCCGCGCGGACGAGGTTGGCAAGTACGTTTCGACGCAGACTTACATCGAACACTCGCCGCAGGCCGCCGCCGGGACCGACGGCCTATCGGCTAGCGCAGCGCAAGTCGGTGCCGCGAGTACGCCTTTGGTCTACAAGTACGTTCACAAGATCCTCGCTCAGGGCAACTTCGTCGTTACCTATTGCTTGACTCAATTGGGAGCCGAAGACTTGGCGGTGTTTGACCTATACCGCATTGAGGACGGGCTCATTGTCGAGCACTGGAACGCAATGGAGCCGCTGCCTCGTGGAGACATGCTCGTGAACCAAGGCAAGTTCTGATCTGGTGCCTAGGTGCGGATCCCGGCACCGCGCCGAGGGGGTGCAAAGACCCCGAGGAGTGATCCACCTAGCGCAGGGGCGTGGTGCACTTGCACTGGGCAGCGTACTCGCGGGGGCCAGGCAGCCGAGACTGGAGTGTCGGTGAGTCATGCTGTAGCTGGCCTGCCAGTCGGTGAGGGCCATCCTTGCCTCAATCAGGTGGAGTCAGAGGATTCTCGACAACCCGAACCTCCCAGCAACGTATCGGCTATGCAGTCGCAGCAACGGGCGACTCCCCCCAAGCCTCAACGACTCCATGCATGGCGTCGATGCTGTTGTCGATCTCTTCCTCGTCGCCGCCTCCTCGGACCGTAAGGTCTAGACCTAGGAACCACGTTGTGAGGAGTTGGCTTCGGGATTCGATCTGCCGGTTCGTGCCGCCAGCCTTTCCTGCAAGGACCTGCATCTGTTCGCGAACCGCACTCCGGTAGACGGAGCCGAAGTTGGTGAATCCGGGAGTGGTGCCGTGGAGTTCGGCGGAGGACTCGACCAGCAGGCAACCGTTCTGGCTAGTCCCGGACAGGACATCGTCGCGCATTAGTGACAGGAAGGTATGGATGCCGTCCACGCCGGGCCCACTGTTGTCGATCAACGTGGCGAACATACTCATTCGGGCCGCCAGGTAGCGTCGCAGAACCCGAGAGAATATTTCCTCCTTGGAGCCGAGGACTCGATAGAGGCTGGGCTTTTTGATTCCGCTGGCTTGGACCAGATCGACGACAGAGGTCTGAGAGTAGCCCTTCTGCCAGAACAGCGTGGTGATTGCGTCCAGAGCCTGCTCCTCATCAAACTGGCGAGGTCGACCCCGTTTGGGTGTCTTTGTGTCACTCACGTGTCCATTCTACGGCTAAATGGAACCGGTCGGTAGCAATTACTTTACATTTAGAACCGATCGGTACTAAAGTGCTGGTATCCACCAACGCGGGCACACTGTCGGCGCTGAAACTGCCCAAGCACTGGGCCTGTATTCGAAGGAACTCACGATGACTACAACCCAAGAGCCGCTACCCTCCTTCCTCGCCGAGCCATCCAAGATCGGCTCCGAAATCAGCATCACTGGCAAGTGGGTTCCCAGCAGCCCGGGAGGACGATTTCGCAAGTCTGCGGACTCCCCTAAGATGCTTGCCGAGTGGGAAAACATCCACACCAACGCGAGAAATGCTCCAGGGGTTCTGTCCACTGAGATCAATCACGCCGTCGGGGAGGACGCGGTCCTAGCGCACCACGTGTTCGAGAGTTCTGGCGCCTTGGTGGACTACTTCTCAACCACGGCGACTGAACACATGGCGGCCCTGCAAGCAGTGGCGACCCCACAACTGCACCTGATGCGAGGCAATCACATCTCTGACGAAGTGATGGAGGCAATACGGGCGAAGGGCGTCCCCGTTGCCTTTGGTGAATGGCTGTTCGGCTACGTCAAGAACGACCACCGGCAGCCCGACCCTGAGACCGCTATCGAAGTCACCGCGAAGTGGACCTGCGCGCCGGGAAGCACTGCCGACACTCTTGATGAACTGCAGTACTGGTGGCAGAGGGTTGGGACCGATGCTCACTCGCTTGAGGAGGGTTTGGTTCGCTTCGAGGCCTACCGCGTTGCCGGTGAGAATGCGCTGATCATCCATGAGACGTTCGCGGATACCAAGGAGCTGAAGTTTCACCTAACCAAGGGAACGGCGGACAAGTACAAGAAGGACATCGACACCATCGCCGCCCCGGAGACCTACTACTTCCGCGGGCCGGTCTCATGGACCATCCGTACCTACTCGAAGTTCATGCGCCTGCCGGCAACCTACTCCAGCCAGGGCAGCAACTACACACGATCCGGCGGAACGATGAGCGCCGGACTCAGCTGACGCCAACGGCCCAGCCCTACTGGCCCCAGAACTCCCCTCGGGCAGCAAATTGTTGGCGGTCTGCAGGTTGCAGACGATCTCCGCAGGAGGATGCTTCTGGCCCGGAGTCATCGATTCCTTGAGCTTCCTAACCACAATTGGGGTCAATCAAGACTGCACAACCCGACCGATCACTCACAAGGGGTCACGCCAGGAGCCTTGCGTGTATCGCCCGTGCGGGTGCTGAGGAGGCGGCAAGGCTTCCAGTTTTGGTGGGGCGCGCCCAGTGGGAACGCACCGCGGTCGGCGCTGGCAGCTTGCGGTCGCGCGTCGAGCAGCCAGTGCGAACGAACCCCCTGCATCCGCAAGTCTGGTGCGGCGTCAGGGGGTCTCGTCGAGGTCGACTGCGATTGGCTCCTAGGAAACGAGTTCGAAGAAGAGCGAAATCGGTGTGGCCGACAACGCTTTCGAAACCGGGCAGCCTTCCTTGGCCTTTTCGGCGATCTCTGCAAAGTCGCCGCTCTCAATTCCCGGTACTTCGGCTACGCACTGCAACTCAATGCCGCTAATGAACGCTCCGTCCGGCCCGACTTCGAGCGCCACCTGAGCCGTGGTCTTCACCGAGGTCGGGGTGTGCCCAGCTTGGGCCAGCATGTTCGAAAGAGCCATTGAGTAGCAACCGGCATGGGCCGCGCCAAGCAACTCCTCCGGGTTTGTACCGTCGCCTTCTTCGAAACGCGATTGGAAAGTATAGGGACCAGTAAAGGACCCGAACGCTACCGTGCCGTTACCGCCTTTCAGGTCACCGTTCCATTGCGCGTTGCCTTTACGTGTGGGCATGTATCACTCCAGGTGGTTGAGGGTTGCCGTCAGAATATGCCTGCGGTCGTGGCTCAAGCCGGGTGGGTCACCCGTCCTGAGCAATTGACGTCGGTGCGCGGATCAGCCGAGAGCGTCTGACCGTCCACTGACAGGCTGCATGGGCTCAGACCGGGTTGCGTGATCTCGGTGATCTCGGGATCGCCCCCTAGATTGTCACTCCTGCAGGCTGGCGGCTACTTGCTCGCACAACCAGTCGATCTCGTCCTCTGACGCCACCAGCGGTGGAGCGAGGCGCAGCGTCGAACCATGCGTGTCTTTGGCCAAGACACCGCGGCGCTGTAGCCGCTCACACACTTCGCGACCGGTCGCGATTTCTG
>JAHZKU010000295.1 GCA_022600255.1 Actinomycetes bacterium
AAGTAACACGTGGTCCGCTTGCCGGAAGGCATCGATCACGCTGATCTGGCGATCGGTCAGCGAAAGCAGTCGATCATTCGGGATCACGATCAAGGTGTCGACCTCGCCCCGCAGACCCTCGATGCCGGATTCTGCTTGGTTGCTGCGCTTGCGACCTTCGAACCCGAAGGGCCGGGTCACCACGCCAATCGTCAGGGCACCAAGGCTCCGAGCGATCCGGGCTACAACGGGAGCGCCACCGGTCCCAGTGCCACCACCCTCACCGGCTGTCACGAACACCATGTCCGCGCCCTTGAGGACTTCTTCGATCTCATCGGCGTGATCCTCCGCGGCCTGACGACCGACGTCGGGGTTGGCGCCCGCGCCCAGACCCCGGGTCAAATCCCGACCAATATCGAGTTTCACATCCGCGTCGCTCATCAAGAGAGCCTGTGCATCTGTATTGATCGCAATGAACTCAACGCCCTTGAGTCCGACCTCGATCATGCGGTTCACGGCGTTCACGCCGCCCCCACCGATGCCAACAACCTTGATAACGGCCAAATAATTCTGTGGTGCAGCCATGACTGATCCCTCCCTGCCGCAATGCGACAGCCCAACAACCTGCCGCTTTGCGACAGCCCGACTTTCTAAATACCCCGCCACAAACGAGAAACCCTCAAGCTCTACTTGAGGCTTTTTCGCCTTACCCTGTGGCCTGAATCGAACACTATGCGTGCCGTATGTGTGGCGCAAGCGACTCGAGCCGCATGACCACTCCGACTCACAACTTCGGCTTAACCTCAACTTCAGGCTTACCTAGGCCGCAATTCCGTTGAATTGGGTGACTGAGATACCCGTCCGTTCCAGTCTTGCTGGATGGCGCCGGCAAAATGGCGGCGCAGGAGTCGGTCGAATCGGCTTGCCGGTAGGACTAATGCGGCCTTGCTCAAGGCCTCTGCCAGCCATGCGTGCGGGGCGATGACGGTGGCCGCAGCCCAACGTGAGTTCAGTTGCCCGCCAGTGCGTGGATCTAGCAGATGCTGCTGCACGGCGCCGTGGTGAAGCCATCGGCGTCGGGTTTGCGAACTTGTGCATAGACCGCCCGCGGTGAGTTTGACGGATAGGTCCTGCTCCCGACTACCGACCTCATCGGAGATACCGATTTCCCAACCACCTTGCTGCGGGTGACCTCGCACGCGGAGGTCACCCCCGAGATTGACTAGGACCGCAACGGCACCCTGCTGGCGCAACGCTTGCGTCACCAAGTCGGCGGCGAGACCCTTACCGATCCCACCGGCGTCCAGTGCGTATCCCGATGGCAGTCGCACATAGGACTTCCTGCGATCCAACAGTCTCACTCCGGCCCGGCGGGCTGTGGTTCGAACGGACGGTCGACCTGTTAGCCGAGGGTCCGAAGACGGGCGGTGCGGGGCCTGATCGGGACTGGGCAGGTCAGCGAAGTCACGGTCATAACCGGCGGACTCGATCTCATCGGCCATGAAGGAGTCACAGGCCCCAGCAGTTATCGTTTCCGCAGCCAAGGCGACCTGGAATAGTACCAGCGTGTCGCGCGAGACACGGAGTCCTCGCGGGCCCGCAGCGTTTACGCGGCTGACTTCAGAATCAGCCGAGAATCGGGTCCAAGCCGTCTCTAGTGCTCTGACCTGATCCACACCATGGTCCAAGAGCGCTTTGCGACCGCCCTCGACAACAATGTGGCACTTGGTGCCCATTGCGGTGAAATGACGCTCCCACCGCGGGCGAAACTGGATCAACTCCCGCCGGAGTTGGAGTCTTTGCTGCGCTCGTCGCACTTGTCGACAGCAGATTTGTCGGCGCCGACACAAACCTCGAAGTAGGTCGTGCCACCACTTTCCCCACCCGCCTGTTCACTGAAGTGGGAGCCGGACTTCTCTGCAGTGACCCCGTACTCCGAACCACCGTAGCCGCCCCAACCGCCGCCGCCGCCACCTTGGTTGGTGATGGTGTAGCCGTCGGCCTTGACCTCACTGGCGTAGGCGTCGCCGACTTCTTTGGGGGTCATCTTGGTTGTGGAGTACCGGGCGTAGTGCACGCCGTCCTCGGTGCGCTCCTGCAGTTCCTTGGCGCCCGACGGAGGCTTGGGGATCCCGGACACTTCACTTGTGGTCGGGGACGTCGTCGGCGTTGCGCTCGACGGAGCGGCCGTGGTTGGATTCTCCGCCGAGGGAGAGGAGTCTGCTGACTCGCTGCTGGAGCATCCAGCTGCGATCAGCGCCACCGATGCGGTGCCTAGGGCGATCTGGATTTTGCGGTTTGTGTTCAACGTGACTCCCTGATCAAGTGCAACTCTGGCAGAGCCTAGTGGGGAATCCCTACTGACGCGCGATGACGAAGTGCCGTGAAGCTAGGGAGTTGGCGGGCCATCCGCATCGACGTTCTTCTTGGGTAGCTTCAACTGGCCCGTCACCGTAGGCCGGCTCGGAACCGAGACGTTGATCGACTTCGGCTCCACCCGCCGCAAGGATGCAACAACCCGAGCCTTCTCGGCTATCTCAGTGCCTGAGCCAAACTGTACGACGGTGCCACCAGACAGCCAAGCCGAGTAGGTCCCGTTGTCGCCACTGAAGGCGGCCGCAACGTCTTCTCGCAGTGGTTCGGGGAGTTCGGCCAGAACGCCCAGAGTCCCTGCCATCGTCTCTGGCGTGGCGACCACTAGGGGTAGCTTCTTGGATTGGTTCTTGCTGGTCCGAATCACGTCACCCGAGGAGTCCAGCACCTCAAAGCTGTCCCCCGCCTTGACCTGAGCAAACGGGAACCGCTCGTCCACCACAACGGCCACCGTCCACGGCCGTTCCAGTTCGACCGTGACCCCCTGCACCCCAGGAATGGCCAAGACCCGCTCTTGGATGCCTGCTGCATCGACATCGGAGATCGCGGTGCCTTCACTCAAATCAGCGGCGGCAAGCACTTGGTCGACCGACCCTTCGTCGGCTCCAATCACCTTGACCTCACGGATTGGGACCGGCGAAGACCACGATAGGAGCCAACCCAACCCGACCAGGATCCCCAGAAGCAACACGCCCCAAACCAAGACAACTCGCCGGCTAGGGTGACGCCAACTGCGCCGCTTGGCAGCCCCAACCTCCCCACCGGTGGTGAGATGGTGATCAGGGTCAGCGTCCGGAGCAGCCCGGGGCATGACGTCGGAGTCCAAACTCATGGCGCCTCACTTTCGGACTGGGGGACATCGGGTGCGCTGGAATAAGTCTCCTGCAATTTGGCCAGAACCTCGGTACCTAGCAGGCTGATGTCGCCGGCTCCCAGGGTCATGATCAAGTCCCCTGGCCGAGCCCGCCGCGCCAAATGACCCGCGACCGCGGAGAACGATGGCTCAAACACCACGGCATCGGCGGGCAATGGCACGTTGGCCGCCATGGCCTGACCACTGGCACCGGGTATGGGCTCCTCACCGGGGGCAAACACCTCCAGAACAACTACCTCGTCCGCAAGGCCCAGCGCTGCACCGAACTCCTTGCTGAACATCGCGGTTCGGTAGTAGTGGTGGGCTTGAAAAGCCACTACGAGCCGGCCCGAACCCACAAACTCCCGCGCAGCGGTCAGTGTCGCGGTCAACTCGGTTGGGTGATGCGCATAGTCGTCGTAGACGCGGATCCCGCCGGATTGGCCGCGGAACTCAAACCGACGCCGAGCACCGGAGAACCCCGCTAGCCCCTCGATGACAGCCGCTGCGGGCACCCCCAACCCAGCACACACTGCGAACGCTGCGGTGGCGTTGGCCGCGTTGTGAACCCCCGGCACTTGCAGGGACAACGGACCAAACCTGTCCGTCTCGTGCACGACATAGAACTCGTACCCCGCCGCCGTGCTCCCGATAATCTCAATACGGTAGTCCGCGGCCGCCGCCGTGCCGTAGGTGAGGACGCGGGTACCAGCCTGCTTGGCTTGCCGCGCAAGTTCGGCGCCGTCCGCTTGATCGATACACACCACGGCAAACCCAGCATTAGCCTGCACCAAGCCGGTGAATTCCAAGAAACCCGCCTGTAGGGCTGGGAAATCCCGCCAATAATCCATGTGGTCGGGTTCGACATTCGTCACCACGACGGCTACTGGGCTCATGTGCAAAAAGGCCCCGTCGCTCTCATCGGCTTCCACCACAAACACCTCACCGCTGCCGGTGTGTGCGTTACTCCCGAGGTCGTTGACTTCACTGCCGATCGCAAAGGATGGGTCAACGCCGGCGTGCTGCAGCGCCACCGTGATCATGGACGTTGTTGTGGTTTTCCCATGCGTGCCGCCCACCCCCACCACCCGGCTATCTGCCAACATGACGGCCAATGCCTGCGCTCGGCTCAGCACCGGCACTCCGGCCGCCCTGGCTGCTACCAAATCGGCCACGCTGTCAGGAATGATTGGGGTGTCCACCACGGTGTCGACGAGCACACCGTCGGGCCGAATATTCTCGGGGTCATGACCGATCGTGATCCGGGCGCCTTGCTGTCTCAGGGAGGTGATCCGAGATGAGTCGCGGGTATCACTGCCGGAGACTGCGATTCCGCGGTCGAGCATGAGGCGGGCGAGTCCACTCAGGCCGGCGCCACCAATTCCGACGATGTGGACCCGACCTAGCTCATCGATCGTTGTTGGTCTGCTCATTTCGTTGCACACGCCCTAACAGTGAGCTCTGCAAGTCGGCTCGCTGCGTCGCGGATGCCGTACGAAGCCGCGCGTTCGCCCATTTCCAGCAGGCGGCTGGGATCGCGAAGCAATGGTCGCACCACACTCTGCAGCGCCGCGGCTGTGAAATCGGCGTCATCGACGACCAAACCACCGCCAGCCGCCACGACGGGAGCGGCGTTGAGTCGCTGTTCCCCGTTCCCCACTGGATATGGAATATAGACAGCTGGCAGCCCCACCGCCGCCAGCTCGGCGCACGTCATGGCACCAGAACGACAGATCGCCAAGTCTGCGGCCGCATACGCCAGATCCATCCGTTCGATGAACGGGAGGGGACGATAGCCGGGCGCTGCCTCGACTTCAACAACGTTCTTGGGGCCAACGGCGTGCAGGACTTGGACCCCCTCGGCGAGCAGCTCAGGCAGGACTTGCCTCACGGCGGCGTTGATGCGCTGCGCGCCCTGGGAACCGCCAAAAACCAATAGCGTTGGTTTGCTGGGGTCTAGGTCGTAGAACGCTGCGGCTTCTGGTCGAGTTGCACTTCTATCCAGTTCGGCGATCTGGGCGCGCAGCGGACAGCCGATCCGCACGGCGTGCGGCAGCGTGTCAGCGTAGTTCTCTGCGACATGAGGTGTGAAGCGAGCTCCCACCCGGTTGGCGAGTCCCGGGCGAGCGTTGGCTTCGTGGACCACGAAGGGAATCTTGGAACGACGGGCCGCAAAATAGGCTGGAAAACTCACGTAGCCGCCAAACCCCACAACCACGTCGGTGCCCGTCCGATGAATCACGTCTTGCGTTTCGACCACCGCCGTGCGAATCCGGGACGGCAGCGAGAGTAATTCCTTAGATGGTTTGCGCGGCATCGGCACAGGCGCAATCAATGCCAGCGGATAACCGCGGGCAGGGACGAGTTCGGTTTCCAACCCTTTGGGTGTACCTAGGGCTGTAATCGCCACGCTGGGATCAGAGCGCACCAACTCGTCAGCTAGGTTCATGGCTGGCTCGATATGACCGCCAGTTCCGCCTCCGGCCAATAGAACGTTCATTCGCGGGCAGTAAGCCCTTCACTGGCCACAGCTGTCTCCTCGGTAGAGCTATGCAGTCGTCGCGCGGCGCCGAGCAACAACCCCAGCGCCACTAGCAGGGGCAATAGAGACGACCCGCCATAGCTGACCATCGGTAGGGTGACCCCGGTGATCGGCAGCATCTTAAGAGCGGCGCCCACATTGGTGATCACCTGGATAATGAGCCAGGTGCCCACACCGGCCGCCAACAGCCGGGTGAAACGGTCGGGCGCTTTCTGCCCCAGGCGCAGTACCGAACCGACCAAGATGGCGAACAGGGTGAGGACTCCCAGCGTGCCCAGCAGGCCGAGTTCCTCACCAATAACGGGCAAAATGAAGTCCGTGTGGGCGGCGGGCAACGTTCCCCATTTCTCCCGGCTCGCCCCCAAGCCCACGCCCCACCAGCCACCGGTTCCCAAGGCGTAGGTGCCCTGGGTGACCTGCCAGGCAGTGTCCAAACGATCCGGTTCACTCTCCAGGAAAGACGTCCATCGTTCCCGGCGATAATCTTCCGCGCCAATTGCAAGCGTGAGCCCAGCAACCCCCAAGGCGCCGAGGCCCACAAACAGCCGCAGTGGCGCCCCAACCGCAAAGAATAGGCCTGCGGTGATCACACCCAGGATCATGGCGTTACCGAAGTCGCCCTCCATGCTGACCAACAAGGCGATGGCCCCCGCTGCGGGGAGCAGCGGCACCAGCAACGTGGGCCAGTCCGTGGTCGGCCGCCATTTTCTGGTTAGGACATGTGCTCCCCACAGAACCAAGGCCAGCTTCGCAATCTCAGATGGCTGGAGCCGGAAAGGCCCGCCAAGATCGATCCAGTTGCGCTGGCCGTTCACCGAGACCCCAATTCCGGGAATCAAGACCAGGACTAGCAAGATCACTGACACCCCGAGCAGCGGCCAAGCCAGGGTTCTTAGCTGCGCAGTCGACAACCGGCTGGCGAAAAACATGGCTGCTAGTCCGACCACAGCGAATAGCGCCTGCTTGGAGACCAAAGCGGTGCTACTGCCAGAATCACGGATGCCGTCGATGGCTGAGGCTGACCAGACCATAAGCACGCCGACCACCAACAGGAAGATGGTGGAGCCGAACATCAAGTAGTAGATGCTGGCTGGGTGGCCTCCGAATCGATCGGACCACCGCCCAACCGCAGAGGAGTCTCGGTCGACTTCGGGATTCGCGTCTGATGAGTCAGTGGGTTTGGTCTGGGCCATGAAGCTTGGCCACCTCCTGCGCAAAGATGTCGCCGCGCTCGGCGTAGCTGCGATACATGTCCCAACTGGCGCACCCTGGGGCGAGCAGTACGGTATCTCGTGGTTGCGCGAGCCTTGCTGCGGCCGCGACGACTTCTGCCATAGCCATAGTGTCCGTCCTGGATACCGCTACGAGAGGTATCTGTGGTGCGTGTCGCTGGAGTGCTTCGGCGATGACGTCCTGATCAGCGCCAAGGAGCACGACCGCGCGGATCTTGTGGGCCATCTGTTGCACAAGATCGTCATACGATTGGCCTTTTGCCAGCCCGCCGGCGATCCAAACGACCGAATCGTAGGCCGCTAGGGCCGTCAGCGCGGCGTGGGCATTGGTCGCCTTAGAGTCATCCACATACCTGACCTCGTCGACCACACCCACCTCGCTGATTCGGTGACCGGCTGGCTCAAACTGCTGCAAACCTGCTCTGATGTGGTCGGGATCGATGCCGTAGGTGCGGGCCAAGGCCGCGGCCGCCAGGGCGTTTGCTACGTTGTGGGGCGCGTACGGGTGCACATCGGAAAGCTCAGCAACTTCGAGGGCTTCCCGGGCGGGGTCGGGCGTGAATGTGCGGTCAATCAAGTATTGCTCGACGACGCCAAACTCCCCCGGTTCTGGGACATCCAGTGTGAACCCGATCCGGCGGCAGTCAGCGCCCAGCGCCGCCGCATCAACAAGGATGCGCGTCTGCGGGTCTGCGCAGTTAAAGACCGCTGCTCCTGTGCAGCGGTCGTAGATTCGACCCTTAGCAGCAACGTAATTCTGGTAGCTACCAAAGTGATCAACGTGGTCCTCCGCCAGGTTCAGTACGGCCGCACCGAGCGGTGCCACCGTGTGCCAAAACGGCAGTTGCGGGGCGCCAACCTCAACCGCAATCACATCCAAATCCTGGTGCAAAACCGCATCCACTAGGGAGACCCCGATGTTGGCCGCGGCGATGGCGCGGTGGCCCGCCGCCTGCAGCATCGCGGCCAGCATGAGGGTCGCGGTGGTCTTCCCGTTTGTCCCGGTAATCACCAGCCAGGGGGCGGGGTCAGGGCCGCGCAGCCGCCAAGCGAGTTCCAGTTCCCCCCACACCGGGATTCCCCGCTCTTGCGCCGCCAGGATGATAGGAGCGGTGGGCGGGAATCCCGGCGAAACGATCAACAGGTCAGTGTCGGTCGGTAAACTGCCGCTGTCGCCTAGAACCACCGAGATGTCATCGGAGCGTAGCGCTGACGCCCAGCGCTGGTGGTCGGGGCTTTCACCGGCGTCCACGGCCGTGACCTGCGCACCCAACTCCTTGGTCGCACGAGCACAAGCCGCGCCAGCCAGCCGAATCCCGGCGACACAGACGTTCACGTGGGTCCAGTCCGACGCACGATTCAGATCAGCGATCATGGCACCACCCACTCGGCGAAGAAGATGACACAAGCGACCGCGACGCAGAGCGCTTGGATGATCCAGAATCTGACGACGATCAGAATCTCAGGCCAACCCAACATCTCGAAGTGATGGTGCAGCGGTGCCATCCGAAAGACCCGTTTGCCGGTCAGCTTGTAGGACCCAACCTGCAGGATCACCGAAACCGTGATCAGCACGAATAAACCCGCGGTCAGCGCCAGCAACAGCTCCGTGCGCGTCAGCACAGCGAACGCGGCAATCGCGCCGCCCAGTGCCAGGGAGCCGGTGTCGCCCATGAAGATTCGAGCCGGGTGCGTGTTCCACCAAAGGAACCCAAAGCAAGCGCCACCGCACGCCGCCGCGAGCACCGTCAGATCCAGCGGGTCGCGCACCTCGTAGCAGTTGTCGTAGATCGTGGAGCCGCAGGCCTGGTTGAACTGCCAAACCGTGATCACCACGTAGGCCAAGAACGTGATGAGCGCCGCACCGGTCGCCAACCCATCCAGGCCATCTGTCAGATTCACACCGTTCGTTGTGGCCGTGACCAAGAACCAGATCCACAACACGAAGATGGCCATGGGCAATACAAGGTCGGTGTCTCTGACGAAGGACACCGCCTGGGTGGCCGGGGTCAGCCCCCGCTCATCTGGGAACTGGACCGCAAGAATCGCGAAACTGATCGCAACGAACGCTTGCCCGATCAGTTTGGTCCGGGCCCGAATACCTGTCGAGCGCTGCTTGAAGATCTTCATGTAGTCATCAACCACACCGACCGCACCCAAGCCTAGGATCAGCCACAGGGCCAGCAACCCGGACGTGGAGGGTGGCGTCCAAAACACTGCGTGGGTGCCGAGGTAGCCCACGAGGATGGCCATAATAATGGCGGCGCCACCCATCGATGGGGTACCGACCTTGCCCTCATGCTCGGGGTAGGGAACATCGACACTCGACTCGCGTATCGCTTGCGCGTATCCGTGTGCCTTCAATCGACGGATCAACAACGGTGTGCCGAGTAGTGACACCAGGATGCTCATGCCCCCAGCCAGGATAATGAGGGTCACGCCGAGCCGTCCGAATCCAGCAGCCCTGCAGCAATTACTTCCAGACCGATCGAGCGCGAAGCCTTAATCAGCACGATATCGCCAGGCACCAACTCGGCGCGCAGCATGGCCAAGGCGGCTGCAGAATCTGGCACCCAGGCGGACTCATCGCCCCACGAACCCTCGTGACTGGCGGCGAGGTGAATCCCCTTGGCGCCCTCTCCGACGGCAATCAGCTTGGGGACTTGCAGTCGCACGACCAACCGCCCGATGGTGTCGTGCGCGGTCACGGCCTCTTGACCCTGCTCTCCCATCTCGCCCAGCACTGCCCAGGTGCGGACATTGCGCTGGCGACCCATCTCCACGAGAGCCTTGAGCGCTGCCGCCATGGACTCCGGATTAGCGTTGTAGGCGTCATTAACCACCGTGACACCCTCGGCGGTCTGTTTGACCTCCATGCGCCATCTGCTGCGCGCCTCTGCCTGACTCAGGACTCGAGCGATGTCGGATAGTTCCAGCCCCGCCGCCAAGCCAGCGGCCGCCGCAGCCGCCGCGTTGGAAGCATTGTGCGCACCACTGACTGTCATGGAGACAGAGGCGGTCTGGGCGGGTTCAGAAGCTGAGTCTGGGGAGTCGCCTTGCCAGTCACGCACGGACAACGTGAAACGCGGACGGGCGGCGTCGTCAAGAATCAGATCGCAAATCCGGACGTCAGATTCCGACGATTCCCCAAACGTGATGGTGCGTACGCCGGCGGGAATCGGCATTGCTCGCACTAAGGGATCGTCTGCATTCACAACTGCACAACCACCTAGCTGCAAGTCGGCGTAGATCTCAGATTTGGCCTGCGCGATTGCGGCCTTGCTCCCGAACTCACCCACATGAGCTGACCCCACATTGAGTGCGATCGCGATGTTGGGTGGCGCGATCCCGCACAGGTATGAGATGTGGCCCTGCCCGCGCGCCCCCATCTCCAGCACCAACGTGCGCGTTTGCTCATCCGCAGTCAGGATGGTCAGCGGCAGCCCGACCTCGGTATTGAACGAACCCACCGGAGCAACCACACCGCCCCGAAGCGCAAACACCTCAGCGAGGAGGTCCTTAGTACTGGTTTTACCCGAGGAGCCAGTAATGGCGACCACCTCAGCCTGGGGAATCCGAGTGACGTAGTCCGCCGCGAGTTGGCCCAGTGCGTGCACCGGATCTGCTACCAAGATGTGGGGTGCGGGTAGCGGGCGTTGCGCTAAGACCGCAACCGCGCCAGCGGCCATCGCAGCATCAACATAGTTGTGGCCGTCCACGCGTTCACCGGGAATGGCGACGAACATGTCGCCGGGTGTGACGGCCCGCGAATCAGCCACCACCCCGGTGGCGAGATCACCCGGTGGACCGGCCAATTCGCCACCAACGGCCCGCGCGATTGTGGAGAGTGGTGTTGGGATCATGCTTTCGCAGATTCTACCCGGCCAAGCTCTCCGCTTAGTTCTGCCACGTCGTTGAACGGCAGCATTTCACCGGCAATCTCTTGACCCTGCTCGTGGCCCTTTCCAAGTAGCAAGATGCAGTCCCCCGGCTGCGCACGCCGAACTGCGGCCTGGATAGCCGCTCGACGGTCACCGATCTCGACGACCTTGTCTTGATCCTCGGCAGCCACCCCAGCGCGCATTTCGGCCCGAATATCCGCAGCTGGCTCAGAACGGGGATTGTCGTCGGTGATAATCAACTGATCCGAACCCGCTGCGGCCGTCGCACCCATGAGGGCTCGCTTCTCCTGATCGCGATCACCACCGCACCCAAGAACCGTGATGATGGCACCGTGCGTGAACGCACGGGTGGCTGCCAAAACATTACTGACCGCATCGGGGGTGTGCGCGTAGTGCACGAAGGCAGCGAACTCCTCCGTTGGCACTCGCTGCATTCGGCCCGGAACTCCTGTGCACCGCTGGATTCCGGTGGCGACCAGGTTGGGGTCATACCCGAGGGCCGCCAGGGTTGCCAGCGCACCCAACGCATTCACTTGATTGAAATGGCCCGGAATCTGGCCGGTCAACAGGAGTTCGATATTTGCAGAGCGGTCGTGGCCGGTAGGACCGGTGACCAGCCCCGACCATGACCCGGTACCGGATTGTCGGACACCGCTAATGCGCCAATCTGCCGATGCGGCAACCCCGTAAGTCGTCGTTGGTAGCGGGGTGAGGTCTAGCAACTGGCGACCCCACTGGTCATCCACACACACCACAGCCTGCTGACTCACTCCTGGGCGGAAAAGACTCGCCTTCACAGCGAAGTAGGCGGCCATGGAGCCGTGAAAGTCTAGGTGATCCTGGCTCAGGTTCGTGAATACCGCAGCGTCAAAAGTCACGCCAGCCACCCGGCCGAGTGCCAGCGCATGGCTGCTGACTTCCATCGCCACCGTGTTGACGCCGCGCTCAACCATTAAGGCCAAGATCCGATGAACGTCGGTCGCCTCGGGCGTTGTGCGGGCACTAGGCAACCGTTCCGCACCGATATGAACACCCGTCGTGCCGATAATCCCGGTGCTGACGCCGTTGGCCTGCAGCCCGGCTTCAAGAAGATAGGACAGTGTAGTTTTGCCGTTTGTCCCAGTGACCCCGATGATTTCTAACCGGTCCGCCGGATTTCCGTACACATACGCGGCCACGTTCCCAAGTTCGGCCCGCGGGTCTGGCAGGACTGCAATCGGCACGGCCACCTCGCCGAGCCGGGAAGCCCCGGTCGGATCGGTCAAGATGGCCACAGCCCCCGCTGCGACGGCCTCGGCAACGTAGTTCGCCCCGTGCGTGTTTTGTCCGGGGAGCGCGGCGTAGCAGTCCCCAGGATGTACCTCACGGGAGTTCAAGGTGACTCCCGTAACTGTGACCAAGCTGGAATCGCCAACCCAATCAGCCGTCACCAATGCGGGGACATCGGCCAGCCGCACACGTGGGACCGTTGGTCGCATGGTGGCAGCCAACTCAGCGAACGGAGGGGCCGTCGACGTAGATCGGATACCGCGCAGGTTTGCTGCCGGTCGGGGCGACTCCCTGGGAAGCCAAGGCCGCGGTCATGACCTCTTGCACAACCGGGCCGCCCAACTGCCCGCCGTAGTAGGCGCCCTTGGGATGGTCCAGCCAGGCACCTACAACGATCTGTGGATCGTCGGCTGGCGCCATTCCCACAAAGGAAGCGGTGTATCCGCGATAGCAGCCACACTCCTGGTCGTATCGCTGGGCAGTGCCGGTCTTGCCACCCATCAAGTAGCCGGGGATTCTTGAGTCCGGCGCCGTGCCACCCTCTTGCAGAACCAACTGCATCATGTCTTGCATCGTGCGGGCTGTCTTCGAACTGACAACGCGAGTTTCCTCGCCCTCCGCAACACCCTGCACCGTGCCGTCTGGCCGGGTGTAACCATCAATCAACCGCGGCTCGACGCGAACGCCATCGTTTCCGATCGTGGCGACCATGTTGGCAATCTGCAGCGCGGTCATCGACATGCCCTGTCCGAAAGCCAGCGTTGGGAAGGTGGTGTCCGACCACTCCTCCGTGGGAGGAATGTAGCCCGATTGCTCCCCGGGGTATTGCAGGCCGGTGGATTTGGCGACTCCAAACGCCCGCAGGTATTCGTAGAGCTTCTCCTCGCCGATCTCCTCGGCCGCCAGAATCGTGCCGATGTTGCTCGACATGGCCAAGACACCCGCGAGAGTCTGCTGCTCGGTTCCGTGCGCGTGCGAATCGGTGAAGTTCTTTCCCCCACGGGCCAGCGACCCGGGCACGACGACGCGGGTCTTGGGCTTCATCGCCCCTTCCTCTAGGACGGCCGCGATCGTCATCAACTTGCCGGTCGAACCGGGCTCCATGGCCCAAGTGACTGGCTTGTTGGTCCACTCCTCGGGTTTCACCTTGCCCGGATTGCGTGGGTCGTAGCCCGGACCAGTGGCCATCGCCAGAATCTTGCCGGTGCCAACTTCGAGTGCAACCACCATGCCGAAGTCTGAGTTGGAGTTCTTGACCATCCGGTTGATTGACTGCTGGGCAGTCCACTGCAGATCCGAATCGATCGTCAACCGGACGTCCGTGCCGGCTTCCGAAGGTTCGGTGATCACATCCGACGTAGGAATCTCGGTACCCCCGGCCGCCTGTTCGTAAGTGATCCGGCCTTTCTCACCGGAGAGTTCCCCGTTCAGGCCAGCTTCTAGGCCCACCGAGCCGTCACCCTCGGCATTCGTGAAACCAATCACGTTGGCGGCAAGCGGGCCATTCGGGTAGTCGCGGATCGTACGACGTTCGCTGAAGATGCCCTGCAGCACGGTGGCGTCGTTGCCGGGCGCGGCCTTCCATTTCTGAATGTCGCGCCATACCTGGGGAACCGTCTTCTTCTTCAGGTAGATAAAGCGGCGATCACCCTCTAGCAGCGGCGCCAACTCCGACGCGGGCATGTCGACGATGGGGCCCAAAACGGCTGCCGTCTGCGCTGCGTCCTCCACCAGGGTCTGATCAGCGGTGATGTCTCGCACCTCAACGGATATGGCTAGCGGTCGGCCATTCACGTCGGTGATTGCCCCGCGGGTCGCGGGGATTTCTTCGGTGACCAGTCGTTGGCTCAGCGCCGAGGCCGCCAACTCGTCGCCACGTAACACCTGCAACTCCACCAAACGAGCTGCAAACAGACTCACCACAAAGCCGAATAGGACGATCATGACCTGGACCCGGCGCTTGGAGTTGCGCAGGCGGAAGGGTTTCCGGGGCGGTGGCCCGACCGGTGCAGATCGAGTTTGCGTGGAACGGGGCGGGGTTTGGGTACTCATTCGCCGGCCCCACTCACGATCGCACGATCATAGGCCGTGCCGGAGGAAACACTGGCGCCGTCCCCAGTTTCGGTTTGGGGTGTCGCGGCTTGTGGTGGCACAGCTTGGGTATCCGGGGCAACTGGAGCCGCTGGGGCTGGAGCCGCTGGGGCTGGGGCGGCTGGAGCCGCTGGGTTTGCTGGGGCTGGGGCCGCTGCACCCTTGGCCGGTTTGGGGACACCGCGAATCTGCCCGGTGAGCAGATCCAGATACACAGTTGTCGCGGCCGGGACCATTCCGAGTTGGCGCGCTGAGAGTCGAAGCTGGGTTGGGGAAGACAGTGCAAGTACCTCTTGATTCAAGCCTTGCTCCCGTTCAAACAGCAACGTCTTCTCTGCCTTTAGGCTGGCTTGTTCAAAGGAACCCGCGGCCAGCGAGTTGTTGACAAGCAGAAGAGCGACGAGCCCGGCTGCTAGCAGCGCGGCCACGAGGCCGGCAAACGGTGCGGACTTCCACTTCAGGCGCGGCAGGCCTTTCACGCCGGAAGCTTGGCGCGGTGGTCGAGACGTGCGCGAACGACCGGCTTGGCCGGCGTCCGGGTTACGGCGACGATTGCGACCTCGGCCTCGTTTGCGAGATTGATCGGGGGCGGTGACGAGTGCGGTCATGCCATCACCCAATCGCGCGGGGTGGGTCGAATCTTCTCTACCACACGCAGCTTCGCTGAGGCCGATCTCGGATTTGCTACGACTTCGGACGCCGAAGGCACCTGCGCGCCTCTGGTGAGCGCGGCCAACCAGGGCTTGCGATCTTCCGGAACCACGGGCAGCTTCTCTGGCACATCGGGATTGACCCCGCTGGCAAACGTCCTCTTGGTGATGCGATCTTCCAGTGAGTGATAACTAATCACCAACACCCGACCCCCCAGATCCACCAGTTGAAGTGCCCGCGACAGCGCTTCTTGCACCGAGTCTAGTTCGGCATTCACCTCGATCCGGATAGCCTGAAACACGCGTTTCGCCGGATGACCAGATCGTCGATTGCGTTGCGGTGTAGCCGCAAACACGACCTCTGCCAGTTCACCCGTTGTCGTGAAACGACGTGAAGAGCGATGTTCAACGATGGCGCGCGCAATTCTGCCGGCATTGCGATCCTCGCCGAACCGTCGGAACACGCTTGCCAACTCCCCTACTGAATAACTGTTGACCACATCGGCCGCCGTGAGCGGAGACTGCTGGTCCATCCGCATATCAAGGTTGGTGTCACGAGAGTAAGCGAAACCTCGGTCATCGCTGTCGATCTGCATACTCGACACGCCGAGATCAAACAGAAAGGCTTTTGGGGGTGCAGCTAAGTCCGGTATGTCGTGAAAGATCGCTCGGTGTGCTCGGAACCGAGTTCCGTGGTCGGCTAGCCGCGCGGCGGCAAGATCGATCGCGGCAGCATCCCGATCAATCCCGAGAACGTTGCAGGCAGGAAACGCCGCAAGGGCCGCCGCGGTATGGCCGCCTAGCCCCAACGTGGCATCCACAAACAGTCCACCGCCGGAAAGAGCTGGGGCTAGGTAATGCAGTACTTCATCTGCCATCACCGGAACGTGTTGCGCTGGCTCGCGCTCTGCAGGTGGGGCGGTCATCGTGTCCCCCTCACTTCTGAAACACCTAAGGCTCTAGCTCAGGTGTGGACTTTTGGGTCGGGCCGGGTTTGTTTCGGTCATGACATCAGGTCTCCGCCCGCCAATCCGGCGCAAGGGAAGGGCGTCGGCGGAACCGGCACGAGGGAAGCGTGTCGGGTCACGTGTCAGACAGGAGTAGGGAAGTACCCCTGTCTGCCGGGAGGAGGCCTCATGTCACATCAGAACAAACCCGGCACCACCTCCTCGTCGATCGCAGAGAATTCAGTTTCCTGCGCTTGGAGGTACTGCTCCCAGGCCGGGCCATCCCAGATCTCTGCTGTGGCACCGTTTCCTGCCACGACCACGTCTTTGTTGAGGTTCGCGTACGCCCGCAGGCCGGCGGGTAACGTGACGCGGCCCTGCTTGTCCAGATCCTGATCAAAAGCACCCGAAAACAGAACGCGCAGATATGCGCGTACTCCAGCGTTGGACCTCGACGCTTCGTTGAGGCGTTCTGCATGTTTCTGAAACTCCGCGGCTGGCCACAACACAATGCAGTTGTCCTGACCCTTTGTCATCACAACTCCCTGCGTCAACTCGTCGCGAAACTTCGCTGGCAAGACCAGCCGACCCTTTTCATCCAGCTTCGGCGTGTGGGTGCCCAACAACATGGGTTCACCTCCACACCTGGGCATCTCCGGGGATTGGGAGAACCGATTCGCCCAATCCCCCGAATCCCCGATTCTCCCCGATTCACCCCATACTATTCCACTTCCCTCCACTGTCAACCCACTTTCGGCAGCGCGTGGCGGCACTCAGGCGTGAGGCGTTGGGCTGGGAGAAATCGGCAGGCGGTTTCCAGCCGTCAGAGTGCGCACAGAGGAAACCGCCGGTACCGCGCCGGTCAGGTCAAGTCAGGGGGAGGAAGCCAGTTACCAACTGGCTTGAAAGTTCATCCCTTTTAGCGAATAGGCCTCTTCTACGACCCGGGACCGCGTGAGAAGCAGGATTCCAGGGATCATCATGACCAAGGCAATGGGTACACCGATGAAGAATGCTGGCCCCGTATCGAGGGGCTCGTCCAACAGGGTGAGGCCAACCACCCAGGCCGCCAGTGGGCTCATGATCACAAACGCACCGATACTGGCGGTCACAGGACCTACTTGAAGAGCGCGCACTAGCAGGAACAACCGCACCCCTTGCACAAAAAGCATGCCGAGCAGCAGCCAACTGGTGAACATCGCACCAACGCCTTGATCGCGCCACAGGATACCGAGCGCGGCGATCATGCCCGACCCGACACCAACGGCAATTCCCGAACCTGCTCCCAAGAGCATCGCCGCAGGTTGAGCCTCTAACGAGGGCGCAACCATGACCGCCGTCATCGCAATGACTAACGTTGCCGAAAGCGCGACCAGCCAGCCAAAGGAGTCGACTTCGGTCGTGCGACCTGTATCAGTGGGGTGGACCGAGAGCAGAAAGACAATGATCCCACCCATGATCAGGCCGGACCCGATCCACTCCGCGCGGGCTAGCTTGTGGTCTGACAACAGCGAAGCGAAGATGAGGAGAAATACAATCGCAGATACGGCGATGGTCTGAACGGTGACAACGCGCCCAAAATGGAGGGCCACAATCTGGAAAAGAAACCCCAGCAACACCAGATAGAGCCCGGTTCGAAATGCCGGACTGCGCAGGGGCTTGATCTTTTGCCCCTTGGCGCTCCCTTTAAGTCTGGCCAGGTCTCGATGGCGCAGCACGTCTCCAAGCGATTGGAAGATCGCGTGCAGCAGAGCGAACACGACAACAATGACCACCTGAATCATGATTTTCCTAAAAGACCCAGATCAGGGCGACGATACCCCCCAAGGAGAGCAGGGCGGCCAACAGTAGCGGTCCCATGAAGTTGGGCTTGTAGACATCCCGCTCGATCCGCTTCTGCACCACGATGTAGCTCACAGTTGCGTACACCATGGAAAACAGCCCACCCAAGATCACGATGAGACCGATCACACGGCCCGTTTCGTTCTCCGTGATCAGGAGTTTGTCGATTGCGATACCAAGGGTGATTAGCGCAACGCCCGTCCGAATCCAGGCGAGTTCGGTTCGCTCGTTCGCCAAATGATCACGTAATCGACTCCCCGTCGCAGGCATCGGAGCCTTCGGCGTGAGTTTGGAGATCGTCGAGCGTTTTCCGGTGGTTGCGTTCGACTGCTCAGGGTCGTTGGTGGGCGGGTCCTGGGTAGTCATCGTCGGTTCATGCCAACTTCTCGGCAATCTTGCCCTTCACAGGGCCATAAGGCGGATACCGCACGTCCGGATCGATCTTCGTCGTGCGCTTCACCACCGTGCGGCGATGGGTGAAGGTCAGGTAACCGTCGTATCCGTGGTACTGGCCGATCCCGCTCTCGCCGACTCCGCCGAACGGTGCTTCTGGCATCGCTAGGTGCGTCAGTGTGTCATTGATACAGGCCCCCCCAGAACTCGTCTGGTTGATCACCTCTTCTTGAATCGCCTTGTCTTTGCTGAAGACGTACAGAGCTAGTGGCTTCTCGCCTTCGTGAACGATCGCAATCGCTTCGTCAATATTCGCCACTGTCAGAATCGGGAGCAAAGGACCGAAGATCTCCTCCATCATGACGGGGGCTTGCGGGTCTACGCCCACCAAGACGGTGGGCGCAATGTACAGCTGATCAGAGTCATTCTCACCGCCCAAGGCGATCTCTTCCCCTGCGATCAGAGCAACGAGTCGATCGAAGTTCCCGGCGTTAATAATCCGGGCAAAGTCGATGCTGGTTTTCGGATCCTCCCCGTAGAAGTTCTTCACTTCCGCAACCACCAAATCCGTGAGTTCCTGCGCGACAGCTTCCTCAACCATCACGTAGTCGACCCCGATGCACGTTTGACCGGCATTGAAGAACTTGCCCTGGGTGATCCGCTTGGCGGCCACTGCGAGGTCCGCATCCGCGGCGACGATAGCGGGGCTTTTGCCGCCCAACTCCAGGGTTACCGGAGTCAGATGTTTGGCTGCGGCCGCCATGACGATCCGACCAACTGCGGGCGAGCCGGTGAAGAATACGTGGTCGTATCGTTGTTCGAGAATCTCAGTCGTCTCGGGGATGCTCCCTTGGACTACCGCAAACGCGTCGGGGTCTAGATACTCCGCCACGGAGCGCTCGATCGCCACGGCCGATGCCTTGGATAGTTCTGACGGTTTCAGGACCGCGCAACAGCCAGCTGCAATCGCGCCTACCAGCGGGCCCAACGTCAACATGATCGGATAGTTCCAGGCCCCAATGATCAATGCCACACCCAAGGGCTCATGGATCACCTCCACTTTGGCGCCTATCCCCAGAACAGCGGGCTTCTTGGTTGGCTCCGGTTTCATCCATTTCTTGAGGTGTTTGATTGCGTCCGTGGTGTCGTTACGAACTACGGCAAGGTCGGCGGTGATGGCCTCGACCTCACTGCGGTGCATGTCACCGGCAAGGGCATCCACAAACCGGGTCTCCTGATCGTCCAGCATGCGCAACAACGCCTCAAGTTGGCTGATCCGCCACTCGTAGCTGCGCGTCTTGCCTGAATCGAACGTGCGCCGCAGCCGGTCGATGTCCGCAGCGACGGTGGTCAGCGGCATATCATGCTCCCTTAAATTCCTTGATCTGGGGCATCCCCACCCACGTGAGCGTTCCATACGCGCCCTCGGGGACAATCGGTCGATTAGGCAGAATCGGCTCGAGGCGCGTGTAGGCGGCCCCGAGTTCAGGCCGAGAGTCCGCCTCACCTTTGTTGGGCCACAATGAGATCATTCGCTCCGTCTGAGCGCAGATCGTTAGCGAAGGGTTGACTCCAAGGTTGGCGCTGATCGTTGAGGCATCGGCCACATGCAACCCCGGATGACCAAATACGCGTTGGTAGCCATCCACCACACCCTTGCTAGGATCCGCGCCGATTGGCGCGCCGCCCAAAATGTGAGCCGTGGCTGGTGCGTCGAAACCTACTTCAAAGATAGAACTACGCGGCTCGCCTGAAACAACCTCCGCAGCCGCCCGCGCCGCTTCATTAGCCTTAGGGATCCAGGTAGGGTTCGGCTCACCGTGGCCCTGCTCCAAAGTGAGCCTTACCTGGCCGTCGCGTTTGGGCTTGAAGCGCATGTTGACACTATTGTCGCGCGCCTGCATCACCAACAGAATCAGCGCTCGCTGCGACCAGCGCTTGATGTTGAGAGATCGGAACAAGGCCTTCGGATCCTTTGCGCTTTCCTTCAGGAACTTCACAAGCCGCTTCTGCTCTGGCTCGCCCTCGGCGGAACCATCAACCAGCATCGTATAGCCCAATCCAAGTGCGGTGGAACCACGCGGATACCGTACCGGCTCGATGTGCGTGATCTTGTCGGGGTGGATAGACGACGTGATCGCTACCCCCTGGGAATAGTCGACGGTGCCAGCGACGTTCTCTTCCGCTGTCAAGATAGACTCGGAGTTGGTGCGGACGAGTTCGCCGAGCCGATCGGACAGGTGGGGTAGTTTGCCAGACGTCTTCATGGCGCCCAACAGCTTCATCGTGCCCAGCACGCCGCCGGAGAATACCACTTGCTCTGCAGTCAGCGATCCCCGTCGCTTATTGGAGGAGGCTAACCCTGGCCGATAGCTTTCCACCCGATAACCACCACCGGGAAGTGGCGTGACCGCGCTGGCCTGCCGCTCGGGGAAAACCCGAGCGCCCGCCTTCTCAGCTAGGTACAAGTAGTTGGCGTTGAGCGTGTTTTTCGAGTTATGACGGCAGCCCACCATACAAGCGCCGCACTCAATGCAGCCGGTTCGCGTCGGCCCAGCGCCGCCGAAATATGGGTCGTCGACCTCGACACCCTTTTCGCCATAGTAAACTCCGACATTGGCCGTGTGGTAGGTCTCGCCGACTCCCATTTTCTCCGCGACCCGCTTCATAGCCGCATCGCTAGGGGTGTTGTCCTTGGCTTTGTTAGAACCCAGCATCCGCTTGGCTTGGTTGTAATAGGGGGTGAGTTCAGACTCCCAATCGGTGATCTCTTTCCACTGTGGGTCGCTCCAGAAACTGTCGAGCGGTTCGTAGAGCGTGTTGGCGTAGACCAATGATCCACCACCGACGCCGGACCCTGAAATGATGAAGATATTGGCCTTCCCTTGGATCAGCGACATGCGTTGGATCCCGCGGAAACCAAGTCTTGGCATCCAAAGGTACTTTGGGGCCGCCCACGTCGACTTGGGCAAGGTCTTGTTGCTCCAGCGTTTGCCACATTCCAGCACCGCCACCTTGTAGCCCTTTTCCGTCAGGCGCATGGCCGAGACGCTGCCCCCAAACCCAGAACCAATCACGATCACGTCGTAGTCGAACTTGCTCATCTAGACCTCAATTCGTTGGGGTGCTGGTTCGGGCCCGCAGGGGACGCAGGATCAAGGTGTCACGATGTTGAAGGCGGGGTCTGGGTCGTCCAGTAGGCCGAAGATTTCCCCCATGGCTTCTGCGTTGCCCTCAATCGAGATCTCGCCGTTGGCAAACTTGTCGGTGACATCCGCGCCTAGGATCAGGGCGTCCATTGCCGTGCGCGTGATGTGCAGGGTGGCATCTGCATCTGGGGCTAGTGCACCGGAGGTGTAGTTGAAGGCGGAGTTTTCCAGGCCCAGTACATACTGCAGACCCGTGTCCGTGAAGTCCATGTTCAGCGTCAAGGTCTTACCTTCGGCGCGCTCGGCGTTTAGTCGCACAGCCATGGCATCAAGCAACATGTCTACCGTCATTGCCGGGATGATGTCTTTCCCCTGCTGCTTCAAGTCTGGGATCAAACTCGGGTCTACCCCCTGCCGCAGCTCTTGGGCTCCTGACAGGTAGAAGTCGCGCCACGGGCCAGACTCGGCTTGATAGCCCATCTGCTCAAGTGCGTCCGCCTGCAGGGCACGCGCTACCTCATTACTCGGATCTGCGAACACGACATGATTCACAACTTGTGCCACCCAGCGATATTCACCGGCCACATATGACTCCCGTGCTTTCTCCAGCACGGCTTGCGCTCCACCCATGAAGTCCACGTACTTGCGCGAGGCCTCCTCGGTCGGCAGTGAGTGCAGGTTCGCGGGGTTCCCATCGAACCAGCCCACATAGCGCTGGTAGACGGCTTTGGCATTGTGGTTCACCGTGCCGTAATACCCGTGGTTGTAGAACTGCTCCTGCAGACTGGCCGGGAGTTGCAGCATCTCTGCAATCTCGGTGCCGTTGTAGCCCTGGTTCGCCATCCGCATCGATTGGTCATGAATGTAGCGGTACAGGTCGCGCTGCTGCTTGAGGTACACCCCAATCTCTTCTTGGCCCCACCGCGGCCAGTGGTGACTGGCGAAAACGGTATCGGTTCGATCCGCAAAGAGGTTGTAGGACTCGTGTAGGTACTTGCTCCAGTTCAGGGCGTCTCGCACTTGCGCTCCGCGCAGTGTGTACAGGTTGTGCAGGGTGGCGGTGCAGTTCTCGGCCATACAGAGCACCCGGTGCTGCGGGAAATAGAAGTTCATCTCAGCCGGTGCTTCAGTACCGGGGGTGATCTGAAACTCGATCTCAACACCGTCAATCGTGCGGGTTTCTCCAGTTTCTGAGATCGTGTCCGTCGGCGCGATCAGGCTCAACGTGCCAAGTGCGGTCCCCTTGCCCAAGCCGGCATCAATATGGCCCTTTGCCTGCCGTGGCAACACGTTGCCGTACATGTACATCGCCCGCCGACCCATCGAGTTGCCGGCGATGACATTTTCGCTGACGGCCGCCTCCAGGAAACCCTCTGGTGCCAGTATTTGCACCTTGCCCGCCTTGACATCCTCCTTGGACACAACCCCTTCCACACCGGCGAAGTGGTCAACATGGCTGTGCGTGTGAATGACCGCCACAACCGGCAGGTCGGCCACATGTTCTTGAATCAAGGCCAGCGCAGCCGCTGCGGTTTCGTTGCAGGTCAGGGGGTCGATCACGATCCAGCCAGACTCACCACGGATGAAGGTGATATTCGCAAGGTCATAGCCACGGACTTGATAGAACCCGTCTGCAATCTCGAACAACCCATGCTCTACGTTCAACTGGGCCTGTCGCCACAGGCTCGGGTTGGCGGTGTCGGGCGCCTCGCCCTGCAGAAAGTCATATTCGTTGAGATCCCAGACCGGTGTGCCCTCAGGACCCAGAATCAGCGGTTCCTCCCTCGTGGCGATGAAACCGCGGCGCACGCGCCGGAAGTCCTCGTCATCGGAGAACGGCAAGGCCGCTAGCACCGCATCGTTGGCCCGCTGCGTCTCTTCAGTCGCCTGCTTGGATTCCAGATTGTTTTCGCCCATGGGCGCTCACTTTATGCCATTGCGACTGCGTTCGGTAGAGGCGACCCAACATGAGCTAAATGTCAGGTTCGGCTGGCGGCTCAGACCGGGACCCTAGGAACTGTGCGCCACGCCTTGCAGCGTGTGCTTGGCGGAGGCAGGTAGCACGCGGTTCCACAGCACTGAATCCGCTTTTGCGGCCAACTTGGTTAGCAACGGCCAGGGAAGCTTGTCGGCAATATCGGGAGCATGTCCGTGCGAGGCGTACGAAGCTGTCATGGTGAGTGTCTCCGCAAAACCAGCAGTCTCAATACCGACCTCGGTGTATCCCGCTGAGCGACACAACGCCGCCAGTTCATCGGCTGTGAACGTGTGCAAATTCGCGGCCATCGCCGCCAATTCCCAGAACTCGTCCTCTTCGGCCAGCCCACCACGCAAGCCCGGAATCTGTAGGAGTCCGCGCACGAGGATGGCCCCGTGCTGTTCCACGGTTGGGGTGGGTTCACTCGACAAGACCAACGCCCCACCGGGTCGCAAAATCCGGTGCCATTCGGCCAAGGCCAAGCTTGGATCTGGGAGATGATGCAAAACTCCCCGGCCGACCACGATGTCCACGGCATCGTCCGCGAACGGCAACTTGGTGCCATCCCCCTGTACCAGGTTGGCTGCGCCAGCAAGGCGAGCTTTTCCAAGCATGCCTTCAGACAGGTCGACCCCGATCACGGTTACATCGGGTCGGGCGCGTTGCAGACCAGCAGCGAACCAGCCCGTGCCACAGCCCACATCCAGGACCGTTTCGCCCGCTTCGATCTCGCGTCCGAGCAGTGCCTCTACCTCGGACTGGGCCTGCTGCGCCGAAGCGGCATCGTGCACAATTCCGAACCGGTCGTCATAGTAGGCACACTCGTGGTCGTGAAAGACCTTGTTCAGTTCAACCGCGTCCACGGCGTTACTCGACGTCCGCGGGCAGCTCCAAGGGGCCGTTCTTGGCCGCGGGGAAATAGTCTTGCCCGATCCCGGAAGTCTTCTTTGGCACCATCACGGAACGTTTGTAACTCACGACCTCGTCCCCGTCTTGGTTCAGAGCGCGGGTCTTCATCGTGATAATTCCGAAGTCGGGCCGCTTCTTGGACTCACGCTTGTCTAGCACGATTGACTCGGCATATAGCGTGTCCCCGACGTAGACCGGATGCGTGAGCTTGATGTCTGTCCAGCCTAGGTTCGCAACCGCGTTTTGGCTCATATCAATGACGGACAGACCAAGAACGAGCGCAACGGTGAACCCCGAATTGACGATGATCCGGCCCCCGGTGATGGGATTGGACTCAGCCAGATGGGCGTTGAAGTGGTTCTGGTTCGTGTTGCAGGTGAGTTGTGTGAACCACGTGGAATCGGCTTCGGAGATGGTGCGACCGAACGGGTGCTGAAAGACATCACCAATTTCGAAGTCTTCCAACCAGCGGCCAAGTTGGGCCTTGTGGAGAGTCATGCGGGGGCTCCTTGTGCAGTAGATAACTACCTAAAGTTTGCCCAATGCGTGCGAAGAGGTGCGACTCGGGGTCACCGCAACCTCAGAGAGTGTCGCCGCCCTGCTCGCGACGTTTGCGCCAGCGCTCTTCCATTTTATTCATGAAGCCCTCGTCGTCGCTGCTAGGCGAAGGCTTGGGCGCTGAGGCCGACTGTGCGTCAGCAGCAGCTGCGGCGGCTTCCTGATCGATGTTCCCATTCCAAGCCCGGTAGGCAACAAACGCACCCGCGATCATCGCCAAGAACCCAAGGATTCCAATGACAGCCCATGAAGTGGCCGCACCTGCGACCAGGATTGCGAGTCCGAGCACCACGCCGCCGATCCCCATGATGAAACGGGTCCGGTCCATTTTGGCAGCTCGGGGCTTACGGAGGCCCTCAGCAAATTTGGGGTCTTCATCATAAAGCGCCTGCTCCATCTGCTGGAGTAGTCGCTGCTCATGGTCTGACAGTGGCACCTGAGCACCTCCTTAGTCACATCTAGAATAGGCACGACTTGCGTATGTTGAAAGCCGGGACTCAAATCTTTGGAAACAGTGTATTCGGTTTTGATAATGGGACACGACCCGCTGAGCGTAACGGATTCACTACAGCGGTTGTCCACCGCACACCGCAAATTGTCACTTTTGCGTTATGTGATCACTACAACACCACGAGACCCGAAAAACGTCCCGATTCTGGCGTCCGGTTTGCACGGCTTTGTGTCCGCGCATGGAGGCCTCGCTGCAAACAAGACAATTCATCACGATTCGTCCACGCCGGTTGGCACGTGTCTGGTGGTCATTGGTCGAGGTCGTCCAATGACGTAACCGGGAACAGTCGGGCGGGCTGCACAGATCCTTTCCCGAATCTGGCTGAGATCCGGTCAATCGCCTGCTCGGCATCACGCCAACCCGGGCCTACCTCATCGATCGCCAACTGCTGGGGCGTCGCCTCCGTGTCCGTGAGTGCGCTGATACGGACACCAACAAGTCGGATTCTAGAACGCTGCAGACCCAAGGCTTCGTACAACCGTTTCACCTGGTCATAGATGTCCTTACCGACATCGGTGGACGAGCGCAGCGTTTTGGAACGCGTAATCGTGCTGAAGTCCGCGAATCGCACCTTAATCGTCACGGTGCGGCCAACGTAGTCTTGGGCGCGCAATCGCGCGGCGACCTTGTCACTCAACCGCAGCAACTCGCGCAGCACGATCTGCGGATCCGCAATATCTGTGCCGAAGGTTTCTTCGGCCCCGATGCTGCGGTCCGGCTCATGCGTCTTCACCGAACGTGGATCCCGACCCCAAGCAAGGTCAGCCAGATGGGCCCCGGCAGCAGGCCCTAGCACCCGCTGCAAGACTTTCGGATCCGTAGCGGCAATGTCAGCCACGGTACGCAGCCCCAGACGCTGCAGCGACTCCTCGGTCTTCTCCCCCACCCCCCACAGTGTGCTGACGGGCAGCGGATGCAAAAATCCGACCACATCGTTAGGGGGTACAACCAACAAGCCATCGGGTTTACACAGAGTCGAGGCCAGTTTTGCCACGAATTTGCTGCCCGCG
>JAHZKU010000296.1 GCA_022600255.1 Actinomycetes bacterium
AACCGGGTAGAAACGCCAAGGCAATGGGCCCAGTTCGTTGCACGAGTCCGAGAACACCGGCAAACCTTCGGTCAGCCCCGACCAGGAGGTCAGCGCAGTACCGAGTCCACATAGTCCAGCTGCCGCCAGCCTTCGTAGACGGCCACAGCTACGGCGTTGGAGAGATTGATGCTGCGTGATCCAGCGATCATGGGGAGCCGGAGTTGGTGCTCTTGCGGAAACGTGGCCAGTAGCTCGTCTGGCAATCCCGTCGGCTCGGTTCCAAAAACGAGGGCATCGTTGGGCTGGTAGGCCACATCCGCGTAGGATCGGCAACCCTTTGCGGTGAACGCTAGCCAGCGAGCAGCCGGAACGGCCGTCCGAACCGCTTTCCAAGAGGCGTGCACGGTTACGGTAGCCAAGTCCCGATAGTCCAAGCCGGCTCGACGCAGTTGCCGATCGGAAAGATCGAACCCCAGTGGCTCCACCAAGTGCAACCTAGCGCCGGTATTGGCACACAGTCGCATGATGTTTCCCGTGTTCGGCGGGATTGCAGGCTCATGTAATATCACGTCGAACACTGCTGGCCTCACCCCCGACCGGTGCCCGATAACGAGGGTTGGGCACCCGCACCGGTTCAGGTCCCCTGTCGTTCAGCCTACTTCCCAGCCAAAGGAGCTTTCCCGGTGGCGGAGCCGTTGAAGAACCGCTTCGGACCGGACATCGCCCAGAGCGTCGCCAACCTGATGGCTCGGGCATACTCCGGGTTCGACCAAGAGACCTACCTGGCCGGGGCCTTGATTAGGCAAGACGATCGTCGCGCTTCAACTGTTAGGTTGTCACGTGCGGACCAGAACCGGACAACCCCATGTGAAGATGGAAGGTAGGGCGAACCGAAAAGGTCAAGATGCAGAAGCCGACAATCGGGCAACGGGCATTGGCGGCGTCGGCACTACTGTGCGGCGCCCTGCTTGTGGTGTTCATCTGCTGGGTGTTGTTCACCCATCCGGTTGCCCTCGTGGTCGCCATCATCGGACTCCTGGGAATCGGGGCTGGGGGATGGTGGCTGGTGACCGAACCGAACATGCGGCGCTTGATCGGGATCGGAATTCTCCTAGTTGGGCTGATCCTGGTGTGCAGCGCAGCGCTGGTGACGGCCATCGATTTGGAGGGTGGTCTGATCCAGGTTGTCGGGGTACTGGTCCTCACCGGAGCAGCGATGGGCCAAGCTCGGTTGGCCCTAGTCAAGGCCTTGCACAGCGGCGTCACTGAACTTGCACCGGCACCGCAGCGGCCGGTCCTGATCGCCAATCCCAAGTCAGGCGGCGGCAAGGTCGGCAAGTTCAAGGTGATCGAGGCGGCTGAGTCAGCCGGGGTTGAGGTCGTCGTGCTGGCACCGGGTGATGACCTAGAACAGTTGGCCAGGGACGCGATCGCTCACGGAGCGGATTGTCTTGGCATGGCCGGAGGCGACGGGTCCCAAGCGTTAGTCGCTTCGGTAGCCGCCGAACATGACTTGCCGTTCGTCTGTATCTCAGCCGGGACGCGCAATCACTTCGCCCTCGACCTCGGCCTGGATCGGGATGACCCGAGCAAGGGCATCATCGCCTTCTCGGAGGGCATCGACCGACGTGTCGACTATGCGACCGTGAGTGGTCGAGCCTTCGTCAACAATGTCTCCCTCGGCGTCTACGCCACCATCGTCGAACAGGGCGATTATCGAGACGCCAAGTTGGCAACGTCGAAGAAGCTTCTCCCGGAACTCCTGGGCCCAGCGGAAGAACCCTTCGACCTGCAGTTCACCACGCCGGAGGGCCAAGCAGTGGCTGGGGCCTCCCTGATTCTGGTTTCCAACAACCCCTACGTACTCGGTCCGAAGCTGGATGTGGCACAGCGGCGTAGTCTGAACACTGGCACCCTCGGGGTGCTTGCGATAGACGTTCGAAGTGGCGCCGATGCCGCAAAACTGTTCGCCCGGGCTGCGATCGGTGCCAGCCGTCGTGATCCTCACCTCTTCGAGTTCCAGACGCCCAGATTCGAGGTCCGTTCCGAATCCGGTCGAGCGGCCCTGGGTGTGGACGGCGAGACCTTGGAGCTACCCACTCCACTGCTTCTTGTGATCCACCCGAACGGCCTGCGCCTCCGCCTGCCGGTTGCGGCAGAAGCACAGGAAGCACGCAAAAGATCCCGCAACGTCAACGCGAGCACCCTCCTTCGAGTGGCTGCGGGGAAGCCGATCGAAACGCCAAGGTAGTCAATCGATCAAGCGGTCACAGGGTCCCGGAAACGCCGCTCGACAAGCCGCACGGCTCTCGCGGTCAGACTCCCCATGCTCACCCCGAGAATGGAGCCAACGACGACATCTCCCGGGTAGTGCACGCCGGTATGGACCCGGGAGTAGGCCACTGTCCCAGCCAAACCGAGCAGAGGCACTCCCACCAGCGGCATTCGATCCGTGACCGCCGTCGCGAAGGCGAAAGCGGATGCCGAATGCCCGGAGGGGAATGAAGTGGATTCTGGCATCTTGACTTGACGCGCTTCCTTGACCGACGCACTCTGACGGTCCGGCCGCCGACGCAGGTACAGCCGCTTGACACCGAGATTGGTCACCGCTGAGGCGACCCCGATCGCCGACACCCCCGTCAGGGCGGCTTGTCTGCCAGCTCGGCCACCGAGCACTGCCAGGCCAGCAGCGGTTGCTAGCCACAGCCCTGAGTTGTTGGCGGCATTCGAGAGGCGCCGCAGCGGCTCATCTACCTTGGGCGTCGGCGTATCCGCCACGGCCCGATACAGCGCCTCGTCGAGACTGACCAGTTCAGCCCTCAACGAGCGGGAGTCGTTGCCGGTTGGGACCGCCCGTGTGGTCGTCGTGGGGTCGCTGCTGTTCGACATGCCTCAAGCGTCCCACAGCAGATGCCCAGCCGCAGATACCCATAGGCGCTCGTCCGTGACGCAGCTATCCGGTGGCGTTGGCTTGCTGTCGCTTGAGCAGGACTTGGATGGTGGAGAACGTGACATGGGCGGTCACCACTGTGAGAGCAATCGGCGCGATCCACTGCGGCCCCGCAGCGACCGTCCCGGCTGCCCGGCCACGCGTGAAGAGCGAACCGCGTTCAGGGGGAACTGGCCTGCTGCTGATTGGGGTGCGACTCGGGCGATCTAGTTGCGGGCGCCGATCCGCGCGAGCAACCGGAGGACCTCCAAGTAGATCCAAACCAGACTTGAGACGATTCCCAATGCCGCGAACCACTCTGCAGCTTTGGGGGCCCCGACCTTGACGCCTTGTTCGACGTTGGCGAAGTCAAGTAACAACGTGGCAGCTGCGATGCCCAGAATGATCAGTCCGACGACGATGGCCGTTGTGCTGGTTCCGTAAAGAAAGTCGAGCCTTATCCCGAACAGCGACAGAATCCAACCGATCAAGTACAAGAGGCCGACGCCAACCACCATTGCGCCAAGGATTTGAGCGAACTTCGCTGTTACCCGGAACACTTTCAGGGAGTAGAGCAACAGCATGGCGATGGTGATTGCGAAGGTGCTCAGTAGCGCAATCCCGACGACGCCATCGAAGACTTCGTCGTAGTAGCGAGAAATCGCTCCCATCCACACGCCGGTCAGTACCGAGTACAGGAGGCCAGCGGGTAGGGCGAGTTTCGGATTCCTGCCCGCCGCAATGGTGATGGCGATCAACACGATGTAGCCGATCAAGTAGACCAAGCCAGCACCCTTACCGGTGTAGGTGGCGGCATTTGTCCAGCCCACGACAGCTAGGCCAGCGATGAGGATCACGAAGACGCACGTCTTGACGACCACTCCGCCGTAACTCATCTGCGAGGAGCTGGTCGGGAAGGATGAACGAATCTCAGGCGATGACCAGGTCTGGTCATCCAGCATCTGCTTGGACATATGTCCAGTATGGCTCTTGGTGGCGCTGGTCTCCGCGGGGG
>JAHZKU010000297.1 GCA_022600255.1 Actinomycetes bacterium
CGCGCGGAGTGTCTGAAACCGACATCCGCTCCGCCTTCGTGTTTGTTTCCTCCGGAACCGTGCAGTGGTGGGATGAGTTGCCCGCATTGACTGGGCTGTGAGCACTTCTGGTCCGGGTAGGATCGGCCCAATGACCCCGCTGCCTATGACCGAGTCCGGCCTGGACCGGATAAGCGAGTTGCGCAAGGACGCTGCGTTTGTTGCCGAACAATGGCAAAAGCCCGACACGATGTTTGTAGTGATCGGTGGCGGCCGCGTGGAGTTGGCCGATGATGGAGAGGGCACGGTGGCGCGTTGGCACCGTGCGGCGCAGGGCACTGCGCCCACTGGCGACCGGATCTTCTTGGGTGTGGACAGCAACCAAACGGCCTACTTTGCGGTGTCTGGGGAGCCTGGCGGATCCAACATTGCCGGGTTGCGGGAACTCGCCACGATGTCCGCGTTCGATGCTGTGGCGGAGATGGCGCGGCTCGCGACCGCCGTAGGTGTCCTGAACTGGCACGAGAAGCATCAGCATTGCCCGATCTGTGGTGAACGAACGCAGGTCACTGCGGCAGGGTGGGAGCGAATCTGTCCCGCGGACGGCTCGCACCACTTCCCCCGCGTCGACCCAGCAGTGATCATGTTGGTGGAGGATGAAACCGGTCGTGCCCTGCTGGCGCGGCAAGCCCGGTGGCCAGAAGGCTGGTTCTCCACCCTGGCCGGTTTTGTGGAACCAGGTGAAAGCTTCGAAGCTGCTGTCACACGAGAAGTCGCGGAAGAAGCGGGTGTCACGGTCGTTGATCATCGGTACTTCGCCACGCAACCGTGGCCATTCCCGAGTTCGGTGATGGTCGGGTTCCGCGCCTGGGCGGCGGATTCTCCCGAGCCAACGCCGGACGGAGTGGAACTTGCGGAAGCCCGCTGGTTCACGCCGGAGGAACTCCTGCGGGACTGCGAAGCAGGTTTGGTCAAATTGCCGTCGCGGCTTTCGATTTCCCGGGCCTTGATCGAGGATTGGTATGGCGGCGCGTTACCGGGAGGTTGGGGGGAGCGGTGAGTGATCTTCTCGCTGGTCTAGATCCGAACCAACGGCGGGCTGCCGCCGCGTTGGAAGGCCCAGTGGCGATCATCGCCGCAGCCGGTGGCGGCAAGACGCGCACGGTGTCGCATCGCATCGCCCATGGCGTGGCCGAGGGTGCGTTCGAGGCTTCCCGGACTCTCGCGCTGACCTTCACCACCAAGGCCAGCGCCGAGTTGGGCCGCAGGCTGGAAGACCTTGGAGCGGGCGCCGTCGCCACGCGGACGTTCCACAGTGCGGCGCTGCGGCAGTTGCAGTTTTTCTGGGAGGACACCATCGGCGGCCCGATGGCCAAGATCGCCTCGGACAAGGGCCCACTCATCAGCGAGGCGTTGGGGCGGTGTAACGAGAACGGGGACCGCGCCAGGGTCCGGACCTTGACCTCCGAAGTTGACTGGTTCAAATCGGCTGGCCTCACAGCCAGCAACTACGTGCCACGGGGCCAAGCCACCGGGCAGGAGACGCAGCGGTTGCGCAAGATCTTCGAGGCCTACGAGGACGTGAAATCTGATCAGGGTGTGATCGACTTCGAGGATGTCCTGTTAGTCATGATTGGCCTGATGCAGTCTCGCAGCGATGTCCGGGAGAAGGTGCGCCGGGCCTATCGCTGGTTCACGGTGGACGAGTTTCAGGACGTATCACCGCTGCAGATGCGACTTCTGCGGTTGTGGTTGGGCAAGCGCCATGACATCTGTGTGGTGGGTGATCCAGCCCAAGCGATCTACGGGTTTGCCGGTGCTGATGCCGGATTCCTGACCGGGTTCGCGCAGGAGTTTCCCCAGGCACAAGTCTTTGAACTGAATAGCACCTACCGCTGTGATCCGGCCATCGCAACGGCGGCGAATGCGGTAGCCAGCAACATTCCCGCCGCGTTGTCCCTACAGTCCGTGCACAGCGAACAGAGTGCGTCTGTGGGGCGACTGGATTTCCCCGATGAGGTTTCTGAGGGGCAAGGGGTGGCCGACGAGATCGCCGCTCTTGTGGCCGGTGGGCAAGATCCCGGATCGATCGCCTGTTTGTTCCGAATCCGAGCACAGTCGCAAGCCCTAGAGGTAGGCCTGCAGCGGGCGCAAGTGCCCTACAACGTATCGGGGATGTCCGGGTTCTTTCGGCGGCGGGAAGTTAAGGAGGCGCTGATCCGGCTGCGGGGCCTCGCCCGTTCCAACCCAAAACTGGCCGCTAGCACCGCGATGGTTGAGGTGGCCGCGGCGATGGGGGCCTCCGCATTGGTGCCGTCCGATACCGCTGACCAGCCCAAGATCGAGTCGCTGCAAGCGTTGCGGGGGCTCGCCGAACAGTTCGAGACTGTGTCCGAACTCGTGACCGAGTTAGACGATCGAGAACAGGCGCAACTGCCACCGCCACCGGCCGCCGTCACACTGACAACACTGCACGCGGCGAAGGGCTTGGAATGGGACACGGTGTTCATCACCGGAGCCATCGAGGGGATGCTGCCCCTGCTGACGGATCGGGGCGACACTGACCTTGCCGAGGAGCGTCGGCTCTTCTATGTCGGGGTCACCCGTGCCCGTCATCGACTGGTCGTGACTTGCTATGACCGGTCAGGTCCGGGCCGGGTGCGCCGCGAGGTGTCTCGGTTCGTAACCGAGATGGGTGCCACCAATACCCAGCAGCCGCGCGTCCCAGTGACTGTTCGTCGCGATCCTGCCGGACCACGTAGTACGCGACCGGATACTGCCCAGCCACCGGCCCCGTGTCGAGAATGTGGTCGAGGCTTGGTCACGGGCCGAGAACGCGTGCTGGGGCGGTGCGAGCGCTGCCCTGATCGGGCGGATCCGGATCTCTTGGCGGCGTTGCGGCGGTGGCGCGCGGAATACAGCGAAGCCAGTGGCACCCCGGAGGTGTTGGTGCTTACACAGTCCTCGCTGGAACTGGTTGCGACCATCAAGCCGCAGTCGCTGTCAGCACTCGCCGAGCTACCAGGCTTTCACCCGGTGAAGCTGGCCGATATCGGCGAGCGAGTGCTGGCCGTGGTGTCTGATCAGGCGGCTTCGGCCTCAGCAAACCCAGGCACCCAGGTTGCAACCTCCGACCGCATGGGCACGGTGGCGTCCAACTGACACGTGACGCCAGTCGCGCCCAGCCACACCCGGTGGATCAGGGCGTAATCCTTAGGCAAATTCATCTTCAGACCCACCGTGAAGTCTGGACTACGGGGATCCTTCATGCGCTCGAATAGGTCTTGAATCCAGGCCCTGCTGAAGTGGAATTCAGGTTCGCGGAGCGGCTCGACGAAGGGAAGCAGGTAATCCAGGACACGTTCTTCATCAAGAGTGATATGGGGCCGGATGAATCCTTCCTCGGAAAGGCCGTCGGCCACGGTTTCCGCATCACCCTGCAACGCAGCGTGTAGTAGCCGGCCCATCGAAGGTGGTAGGCCATCAGGTAGCCGGGCCACCGCACCAAAGTCGAGGATGGCCAGCTTCCCGTCGGGGGTCATCCGGAAGTTGCCGGGATGCGGGTCAGCATGCAGTAGACCTGCGCGCGCCGGACCGGACAGCAAGAAACGCTGGTATAGGGCGCCGGCATGGTTGCGCTCCTCAACGGTGCCGTCCTTGATGATCTCGGACAGCGGGCGACCATCCACCCATTCGGTCACCAGAACCATCGGTGCGGACATCAGGACGTGTGGAACGACAAACTCCGGATCGCCCTCGTAGGCGGCCGCGAAGTCCCGTTGGGACTGCGACTCCAACAGGTAGTCCAGTTCTTCGGCAACACGGTCGCGCAACTCCTCCAGCAGGGGCTTAATGTCCATGCCGGGAATCCAAGTGGCAAAGAGTCGGCCCATGCGAACCATCTGGTTCAGGTCAGATCGAAGGGCTTTGGCCGCCCCCGGGTACTGAATCTTGACCGCGACATCGCGACCATCCTTGGCCACGGCGCGATGGACTTGGCCGATTGACGCTGCGGCTGCGGGGGTGTCGTCGAAAGAGGCGAACCGCGTGCGCCAATCACCACCGAGTTGCTCGGCGAGGACTGCGTGAACGGCTTCTGGAGGTAGCGGTGGTGCCGCGGCCTGCAGTTTGGTGAGGGCATCGCGGTAGGGGCCAGCCATGTCCTCCGGGAGTGCGGCCTCAAAGATACTCATGGCCTGGCCCAGTTTCATGGCGCCACCCTTGAGTTCGCCTAGGACCTTAAACACCTGCTCGGCGGAACGCTGCTGCAGTTCCAGCGTGACCGCCTCAGCCGGTTTGCCGCCGACCCGTTTGCCGAAGCCGAGGGCGGCACGTCCGGCATGGCTTAGGGGCAGGGAGGCCATCTTCGCGCTGCGAGAGAAGGCACGGCGGGGGAGTTCGGCCATGATTCTATTGAAACTCACGAATCGGAGCGAGTCATGCTGCCACTCGAGTTTTCTCGTTGGCTACGCCACGAGCGCAACCACAAGCGGGGTGAAACGTGCTGTTGCGCGTGTTTGTGATCGCTCCAGTCACGGCTAGCCGCACTTGGCCACTCGCAACGGGCGGCGTGGAGGAGGCCGAGGCGGATAAGTGCGTGCGCAACACGTTGGCGACGTATAGCCCGCAGCCGTGGACTAGCAGCGGGTCTGGATCCGGGGTGGGCCAGTTGTGTAGTTGCGCCAGGACTTCGCGCCACAGCGGGTCTGCGTCTCGCTGGCATAGATACTGGCACCGCAGACACGGCTGCTGGCCTGGGACCACCCAACTACTGGCGTTGACGGATCGCTCGCCGGGGGTGAGGAGTAGGTGAGGCATGTGGGCCCGTTGCAGTCGGCCAGCGATGGCCCAGTCCAGCTCACCGACGAGAACGGCGACTGTGCACCGCGGAATGGCCAGATCCAGATCCACAGTAGTTGGGTGGGCGGGCAGCGCCAGCACGTCAATACCGACGAGAGCTAGGGTGCTCCGCAGGCCGGCGTGCCACGTTGGTGGGGCAAGCAGCAGCACTTGGGCCGTGGCGGCGTCGGGTCGCGCGCCCGAGGGAACACCGCCAGCAG